>CAYMCM010000044.1:0-21198 GCA_964388945.1 uncultured Roseburia sp. | reverse complement strand
TGTCTTCATAACATTGTTCGTATCATCGATCATATCAAGCTTCTTTGCGATCAGTCCGAGCAGTGAGCCCTGAATACTGATAGAAAACAGCACGATAAAGATCACAATATGGAATACATCATTTTTCGTATAAGCAGGGCTTACGGTTGCCATGATCGCAAACACGATGGACGCCGCACCGCGAAGCCCCGACCATGAAACCAAAAGCTGCTGTTTTATCGGTGCTTTAAATGGTGCAAGGATCGCAAACACCGAAACCGGACGCGCAACAAACGTCAAAAATACTGCAATTGCAAGCGCATACGGCAAAATCTCCGGCAACTGGGATGGGAAAGATAGCAGTCCCAGCAAAAAGAAGATCAGCATCTGCATTAATCCTGTGATCCCATCAAAGAAATGCACCAGTGATTTTTTGTTGGCAAGCGACTGGTTTCCGAGAATGATCCCGGCAATATAGGTACTTAAATAGCCGTTTCCACCGATCAGAGATGCAAGTGCATACGCCACAAGCGCCATGGAAAATACAAAGATTGTATCAAATCCATCCGTGGCAAACTGTACCTTTTTTAAGACAAATGCCGCCACAAACGCCACGAGTATACCGACGAGCACACCGAATACCAACTGGGCAAATATCATCCACGCCAGTTGTCCTCCGCTGAACTTCCCGCTCATGATCGTCAGAATGATCACAGTCATCATATAAGAACACGGATCATTACTACCACTCTCGACCTCTAACATAGATGCCGTATTATATTTTAAATTTAATCTTTTGGAACGCAGAATGGAAAACACCGAAGCCGCATCCGTCGAGCTTATGACTGCCCCGATCAGCATACTTTCCAGAAATTCAAAATGAAGCAGATAATAACAGAACACGCCAACGAGCAGTGCCGTAAGAAATACACCAAGCGTGGACAGAAGCACTGCTCTTCCTGCCACCGGCTTTGCCTGCTTAAAGCTCGTTCCAAAGCCGCCGTAAAACATGATAAAAATAAGTGAAATGGAGCACACCTGCTCCGCGATCTCAAAATTATCAAACGGTATCTTTAAAATGCCATCGGAGCCAAACAGCATCCCAAGCAGAATAAAGGCAAGGAGCATCGGCATCCCGATCTTTCCTGAAAGCTTATTGAGTGACAGACATAACAGTATAACTGCTGCAACTAATAGAATATAATTTGTCATTCATTTCCTCCTTTTTTGCTTTTTAGTATAACATAAGCCGCAGGAGACCTGCAAATGCCCCCTGCGGCTTTTTATTTACGCATTATGATCTTCGATCTGCGCACATCCGCGCATTGCGATAAGGGGGCCGCCCGTTTTCTCCACATAATCTTTGGTAATCGTGACTTTCCCGATATTATCATCCTTTGGAACCTCATACATGATATCCAGCATGAATTCTTCAATGATCGCACGCAGCGCTCTCGCGCCGACTTTCTTTTCTTTGGCCTTCGCTGCGATCGCATATAACGCATCTTCTTCAAATTCAAGATCCACTTCATCTAACGCCAGCAGCTTACGATACTGCTTTATGATCGCATTTATCGGTTCTTTTAAAATTCGAACCAGCATATCCTCGGTCAGCGCATCCAGTGTGAAGATGATCGGAAGACGTCCGATAAATTCCGGGATCATTCCGAATTTTCTTATATCTTCAACCATGACCTGACGGAGCAGATTTTCCTCATTGTCGTATTTATCCTTTAAATCCGCCTTGAATCCGATCGATGCCTCTTTGTTCAGACGTTCTTTGATAACATCTTCAAGCCCCGGAAATGCTCCGCCGCAGATAAAGAGGATATTTTTGGTGTTCACCATCGTCATCGGAACCATCGCATTTTTACTGCTCGCTCCGACCGGTACTTCCACCTCTGCGCCCTCTAAGAGCTTTAACATTCCCTGCTGTACGGATTCTCCGCTGACGTCTCTTTGATTGGTGTTTTTCTTCTTTGCGATCTTATCGATCTCGTCAATAAAAATAATACCGCGCTCCGCTTTCTCTACATCATTTCCCGCAACGGCAAGAAGTTTTGATACCACACTCTCGATATCGTCACCAATATAGCCTGCTTCGGTCAGAGAGGTCGCATCCGTAATCGCAAGCGGCACATCGAGAAGCTTCGCAAGTGTCTTTACCAGATAGGTCTTTCCGCAGCCGGTCGGCCCGATCATCAGCATGTTGGATTTTTCAATCTCAATCTCGTCTTTGGTATCCGCCGCAACACGCTTATAGTGATTATATACTGCAACAGAAATTACTTTCTTCGCAAGCTCCTGTCCCACCACATACTCGTCTAATTTTGCTTTGATCTTATGCGGTGCCGGGATTGCATGAATATCCAGTACCGGCTTTGACTCTTCCTTTGGTTTTTTCTTCTTTAGCTTCTGATTGTTCGGCATGAATCCCGGCATATCTGTCAGGTTGATCATACTGATATTCGGCATGCCTCCCATATTCATAAAGTCATTCATATTGATACCGGCACCGTTCATACTGTCAAATGTCTTCTGCATACAATCCTGACAGATGCAGATATTGTTCGGTATATGGATCATCTTGCCAGCGGTGCTCTCCGGACGGCGGCAGATGTAACAGACATCCTCATACTCATCTTTTTCTTTCTGTTCGTTATGTTCTTTTGTATCGTCCTGATCGATATGGATCAAATCATCTTTATTTTCATTTTCGCTCATTCAAGTACCTCCAGCTTCTTTTCCTGTATTTCCTGTTTTACCGAAGCCATCCTGCCCTCGGCCAGTATTTAAACTCTGCCTTTCCAAGGATCGCATTCTCACTCACATAAGAATACTTTTCAGACTCCGCTTCTGTTGCCGCAACACCGTACTCCATCGCTTCATCCGCCCAATATCTCGCATCTAAAGAAACGTTGCGGTTATCTCCGAGCACCAGATAAGAATTCTCCGGAACTTGGAACACATAACCGTCATTATTCACTGTCCATGCTTCCTTTAAATAATCCTCTTCCAGCGGCTCCCCGGAACCATCAATATAGATCTTTCCCTCACGGATCTCTACCGTCTCTCCCGGAAGACCGATCACACGCTTGATAAAACTCTGTGATTCATCCACCGGATAGCGGAAAATGATGACATCAAAACGTTTGGGCTCTTCCCTTACATATGCCAGACGGAATCCCACCAGACGGTCTCCCGGTTCAATCAGATTCTCCATCGAGGAGGATGGCACTTCCGCATTCACAATGACATATCTGCGCAGTAAAAAAGTACAGATCAAAATAAAGAGGATCAGCTTGATCCAGCTTAGAATCTCTGTCTTTATCTCCTCGGCTGTCCAGCTCTTTTTTCCATTCTCATTGGTCTTCGGCTCGTTTTCGTATTCCTTCGTTTTTTTCATATTTACACCTGATTCCCATCCAATAACCCTTTTCCCCAATCCTGTCTTTTTATTATCACACAAAAATGCGGCATTGTCTATGGAAAGAATTGAAAAGAAAAACGGACAGTCCGGCATTTTCACCGATTACTGTCCGCTCTTTCACATTTTTCTTTCTATAACAGTTCTTTTAAGATCTGATTTACCATGGCAGGATTTGCTTTTCCTTTCATCGCCTTCATGGTCTGTCCGACCAAAAATCCGATGGCTTTTTCCTTGCCGCCACGATAATCCTCCACTGACTGCGGATTATCTTTTATGATCTGTTCGATCGTGGTGCGGAGCGCACCTTCGTCATTTACCGCTTTTAAGCCATTTTCCTCGACATATTTTTCCGGATCAATGTCCTGCTTAAACACTTCCTCAAAGACTTCCTTTGCCACACTGCTATTGATCGTTCCCGCATCCACAAGTCCGATAAGTTTTGCTAGATTACCCGGTGAAAACCGGATATCTTCCGGTTCCATCTCATTTTCCTTTAACAGGCGCATCGTCTCAACCATCAGCCAATTCGATACCTTTTTCGGCTTGCCGCAAAGTTCAGTGGTCGCCTCAAAAATATCTGCCAGTCTCTTGTGGCTCGTGATGATCTGTGCATCATAATCGGGAATATCATACTCCTTTTTATAGCGCGCAAGCTTCTCTGTGCGCAGTTCCGGTTGTTCTGCCCTGATCTTTGCAAGCCATTCATCGGAGATCACGATAGGTACGAGATCCGGTTCCGGAAAATAACGGTAATCCTGCGCATCCTCTTTGGAACGCATCGCATAAGAAGACTCCTTGTTGTCGTCCCATCTTCTTGTCTCCTGCACCACATTTCTTCCCATCTCAATAAGCTCGATCTGACGCTTTCTTTCTCCCTCAATGGCTCTTGCGATCGCCTTAAAGGAGTTTAAGTTCTTCATCTCGGTACGTGTCCCGAACTCCGGTGCACCGGCCTCACGCACAGAAAGGTTTACATCGGCACGCATGGAGCCTTCGTTTAACTTGCAGTCTGATGCACCGAGATACTGAATGATCATGCGCAGCTTTTCCAGATAGGCAATGACCTCATCTGCGGAACGCATATCTGGCTCCGATACGATCTCGATGAGCGGCACGCCGGAACGGTTGTAATCCACAAGGGAGACATCTTCCCACTCGTCATGCACGAGTTTTCCGGCATCCTCTTCCATATGGATCTCGTGAATGCCGATCGTCTTTTTTCCTCCGGCTGTCTCGATCTCCACACCACCGTCCCGACAGATCGGCAGGTAGAGCTGGGAGATCTGGTAGTTCTGCGGATTATCCGGATAGAAATAGTTCTTCCGGTCAAATTTGCAGTACTGAGTGATCTTACAATTCGTTGCCAGTCCGACCGCAATGGCATATTCCACGACCTGCTTGTTCAAAACAGGAAGGGAACCCGGCATTCCGGTGCAGACCGGACAGGTATGGGTATTCGGTGCTCCGCCGAACTCCGTGGAGCAGGCACAGAAGATTTTTGTCTTTGTCGCAAGTTCTACATGGACTTCGAGTCCGATCACGGTTTCATATTCTTTACGCATTCTCTTCTCCTCCTCTCCTTAATCCTGCTCCGCTAACGGGCTGTGCTCATAACTTCTTGTCTGCTCAAACGCATATGCCGCACGGATAATATTTTTCTCTTTAAAGCAGTCCCCGATGAGCTGCAGTCCGATCGGCAGTCCGTTTTTGTCTTTGCCGCACGGAAGTGAAATTCCCGGCAGACCTGCAAGATTGACCGAGATCGTATAAATGTCTCCGAGGTACATCTTGATCGGATCGCTCAATGATGCTCCGATCTTTGGTGCGGTCGTCGGTGCCGCCGGCCCTAAGATCACATCATATTTTGCAAACGCTTCATCAAACGCTTTTTTGATCAGCGCCTTGGTTCGCAGTGCCTTTAAATAGTAGGCATCATAGTAGCCGCTGCTAAGGACGAAGGAACCAAGCATGATACGCCGTTTCACCTCCGCACCCATGCCTTCGGAACGTGTCTTTTTATACATATTGTGCAGTCCATCGTATGTTTCGGTACGATAGCCGTATTTTACACCGTCAAAACGGGCAAGGTTTGAGCTTGCCTCCGCACAGGCAATGACATAGTAAGCCGGGATTGCGTATTCGACCAGACTCAAGTCAAATTCTTCCACGATAGCACCTTTTTCCTCTAATTTCTTTGCCGCGCCAAGCACTGCCTCTTTTACTTCCGGGTCTAGTCCCTCTCCGAAATAGTCTCTCGGAATTCCGATCTTCATGCCCTTCACATCATCGACCAGTGCCGCAGTAAAATTAAGATCTTCTCTTTTTATCGAGGTGGAATCCTTTTTATCATAAGAAGCAATTACTTCTAAGATCGTCGCACAGTCCGTCACATCCTTTGCAACCGGCCCGATCTGGTCTAAAGAAGAACCGTATGCGATCAGTCCGTAACGGGAAACTGTACCGTAGGTCGGCTTGATCCCGGTCACACCACAGAAGGAACTCGGCTGGCGGATCGATCCGCCGGTATCTGAACCAAGTGCATAAGAACACTCCTCTGCTGCTACCGCCGCGCAGGAACCGCCGGAGGAACCGCCCGGAACATGATCTGTATTCCACGGATTTTTTGTCACACCAAAGGCAGATGTCTCCGTGGTACTTCCCATTGCAAATTCATCCATGTTAGTCTTTCCTAAGATGACCGCGCCCGCCGCTTCTAAGTTCTTTACTGCCTCCGCGGTATAGGTCGGTTTAAAATTATATAAGATCTTCGAGGAACAGGTTGTCCGTATTCCTTCGGTACACATATTGTCCTTGACCGCCACCGGTACTCCGGCAAGCGGCCCGCTAAGCGTGCCGCCATCAATCAGTTTTTGCACTTCTGCGGCACGCTTTAAGGCACCTTCCCGGTCAACCGTCACAAAGCTGCCCACGGTCTTTTCTTTTTTTTCTATTGCTTTAAACGCTTCCATAACCGCCTCTGTCACAGTCACTTCGCCCGCTTTTATCTTTTTTCCCAGCTCTACGGCTGTTAAACTCATCAAACTCATGTCATTCCTCCTGCCTAACCGATCGTCTTTGGAACCTTAAATCCGCCGTCTTTGCTAACCGGCGCATTGGCAAGCGTATTTATACTTCCGTCTCCGTTTTCGACAACATCCTCACGGAACACATTATTTACCGGGAACACATGGGACATCGGCTCTACGCCTGAGGTATCCAGTTCATTTAATTTATCAATATAATCGAGCATTTCGCCCATATCTTTTTTGGCGCGCTCTTTTTCTTCGTCATTTAACTCCAGCTTTGCAAGGATTCCGACGTATTCAATCGTTTCATCGGAAATTCTGTTTTTTTCGCTCATGATGACACTCCTTTCTTATTTTCTACGGTTCCAGACGGCTTAAATCTCTTGGGAAGAGTGTTGTCTCACGCACATTGTCTTCTCCGATAAGCTGCATGGTCAGACGCTCCAAACCGATGCCGAGTCCGCCATGCGGCGGCATTCCATGCTTGAATGCGCTCAAATACTGCTCCATGCCTTCCGTTGTCATACCGCGTTTTTCGATCTTTGCAAGAAGTTCGTTATAATCGTGGATACGCTGTCCGCCTGTTGTAATCTCGAGTCCATGGAACAAAAGGTCAAAACTTAAGGTACAGGTCGCATCCTTTGGATCATCCATTGCGTAAAACGGTCTTTTCTTAGACGGATAATGTGTGATGAACACGAAATCCGCACCACATTCTTCTTTATAGTATTTTCCGATCATCGCCTCTTCTTCCGGCTCTAAATCATACGGATTGCGGATCTTTCTTCCGTATTTTTCGGAAACTTTCTGCTTGGCCTCATCAAAACGCACCGCCGGGATCTTATCCACGTTTGGAAGTGTGACATTTAACATCTTTAATTCTTTTGCATATTCTCTTGCCAGAAGATCCATGGTGTACTGTAAAAACCCCGTCTCCATCGCCATGATATCTTCATAGCCATCAATATAGCCCATCTCAAAATCAAGACTTGTATATTCGTTCAAATGACGTTTTGTATTGTGCTTCTCCGCACGAAATACCGGTGCCGTTTCAAATACCCGGTCAAATACGCCAACCATCATCTGTTTGTAAAACTGCGGACTCTGCTGTAAGATCGCCGGTCTGTGAAAATATTCCAGTTTAAAGAGGTTTGCGCCTCCCTCTGCGCTCTTTGCGCCGATCTTTGGAGTATGGATCTCAGTAAATCCTTCTTTATATAAGAAATCACGGAACCCTCTCACAATACCTTCCTGAATGCGGAACTTCGCGCGTTCCCTCACATTTCGAAGCGAAATGGCACGATAATTCAAGTTTGCTTCTAACGAAGTGTTCATCTTCCATTTTGCAATGGCAAGCGGCATCGGCTCTGTCGGCTCAGACAATACTGTAATCCCGGCAAGTCTTATCTCAATGCCGTTCAGCGCGCGGTCTTCTTTTGACACAACGCCCTGCACTTCCACGGCCGCGCCTTCTTTCAAGTCGTTTAAGTCAAAACTTGTCTTTCCCTCTTCATAAACACACTGAAGAAGTCCCTCTCTCTTTCTTAAAACGACAAAGGCAACCTCGCCCATGTCACGGATCGTGTGTACGGCTCCGTTTACTTTTACGGTTTCTCCGATCAGCTCCCCTTTTAAGAGTTCACCGATCTCCAATGTTTCTTTTTTGATTACTCCTGTTACAAAATCCATATTTTTGTACGCTCCTTTTCTATCCGCCTTTTGCGGTGTTTCGATAGGTGCGGGACGGGATAAAAAAACGCCCCGGAATCCGAAGATTCCAGGGCGAGAATATCATATCCCGCGGTACCACCCACATTGAGAAAAACTTGTGCTTTCTCCACTTTATGTGCGTAACGTGCACTGACCGGGTGAACCTACTTACATCCGGTCTGACCTGACCGGGGTTCAATCCACCAGCTCCAGAGTGTTCCCACTATCTCCTCTTTCGGACAGCGCTCTCAGTCGGTGACGCCGTGTTCCTGTCGATGTCTGAAGATAGGAGTCTCCTTCTTCGCCTTTTTCTTTGTTTCACATACTATCACATCTCATTTTTCTTGGCAAGAATTTTTTTGTAATTTTCCAATGCCTGCCCGCCTTACCGTCTGACACCGTATATACCCGCCTGGTATACCATATCAAATTTCTTTGCACAAATATTCACACAATCATTGAAAAACAAAAACAAGATTGCTATAATAAATCAGGAAAAATCCAAGAACCCTATACAGAATCGAGGAAAAACATAATGGATCATTTAATTATACCGAACGATTATCATTCGGAACTGAACCTGCACGACACACAGATCGCGATTAAGACCGTAAAAGATTTCTTTCAGAATCTTTTGGCACTCCGCTTAAATCTGTCACGTGTCTCCGCACCGCTTTTCGTAGATCCGCTCTCCGGACTGAACGATGATCTAAACGGCGTGGAACGTCCGGTCTCCTTTGGAATCTTAGAACAAAAGGACAAAGAGGCACAGGTCGTACACTCTCTTGCAAAATGGAAACGCTACGCACTCGGAAAATACGGATTTTCCTGCGGCGAAGGTCTTTATACGGATATGAATGCGATCCGCAGAGATGAGGATACCGATAACATCCATTCCATTTTTGTTGACCAGTGGGACTGGGAAAAGATCATCCGCAGAGAAGACCGTACCGAAGAATATTTAAAGGATACGATCCGCACGGTTTATAAAGTTCTGCGCAAAACGGAAAAATATATGTCCATCCAATATGATTACATACATGAGATCCTGCCGGAAGAAATCTTCTTTATCACTTCACAGGAGCTTGAGGATATGTTCCCGGAATACTCCCCAAAGGAACGGGAATATTACATCACCAAGACAAAAGGTGCTGTCTGCATCTTAAAGATCGGTGATACCTTAGAATCCGGCGAAAGACATGACGGCAGAGCACCGGATTATGACGACTGGGCTTTGAATGCCGATATCTTAGTCTACTATCCGGTTCTTGATATTGCACTGGAGCTTTCCTCCATGGGTATCCGTGTAGATAAGAAAGCACTCCTTTCCCAGCTTGACAAGGCAGGCTGTCCGGAACGCGCAAAACTTCCGTTCCAGAAAGCAGTCATCGACGAAAAACTTCCATACACAATCGGCGGCGGTATCGGTCAGTCCCGTATCTGTATGTTCTTTTTACGAAAGGCTCACATCGGAGAAGTACAGTCTTCGATCTGGAGACCGGACGATATAAAAGCATTAGAAAAAGCAGGCATCCAGTTGTTATAAACTGGACCCTGCTTTTTATTTTATTATCCGCGGATCACATCACTCATATCGTAACGTCCTGCCGGTTTTCCTGCCAGATATTTTGCGGCTTCGATCGCACCTTTGCCAAAGATCGCTCTGGAATAAGCCGTATGCTTTACTTCTATCACTTCATCCATTCCGGCAAAGATGATCTCATGCTCCCCGACAATACTGCCGCCTCGGACAGCCGAGATGCCGAGTTCTTTTTTGTCTCTCTTTTTGCGTTCTCCGGAACGGTCATATTTGTATTCGCAGTCTCCGCCTGCTGCTTCGTTCATGCAGTCCGCAAGTGCAAGCGCAGTACCGCTCGGTGCATCCAGCTTCTGGTTATGATGCTTTTCAACGATCTCCATATCAAAACCAGCCGGAGCAAGGATCTTTACGATCTTAGGCAGAATCTCAAGCAGCGTATTGACACCCAGTGACATATTCGCTGATTTTAACACTGCCACCTTTTTACTGCTCTCTTCTACTTTTTTTAACTGTTCTTCCGAAAGTCCCGTACTGCACAAAACAACCGGGATCTGCCGTTTCACACAGTAGTCTAAAAGTCCGTCCACTGCTGCCGCATTGGAGAAATCGATCACTGCGTCCGCCGCAGCTTCACATTCTTCGATCGACGCATAGACCGGATAATCATTTTTGATTCCATCATACTGGTCGATCCCTGCCACGATCTCCACCGTCTCATCCTGTTTGATGAGGTTTGTGATGACCTGCCCCATTCTTCCGTTACATCCGTTCATGATCACTTTTGTCATTTTTATACACCTTTATCTTTCCGGTTCTTCCTCTTTTTCTCGCCTGAACCCTATGCCAGCTTTAAGCCGTATTCTTTCATTGCCTGTGCCAGTTTTTTTGCATTTGCTTCTTCCATTTCGCAAAGCGGCGCACGTAAGCCTCCCACATTCATTCCCATTAAGTTCATCGCCTTTTTCACTGGGATCGGATTGACCTCGGAAAAGAGCGCATCTACAAGCGGAAGTGCTTCTCTTTGCAGTTCCATTGCCTTTTTCGTATCTCCGGCAAGATAACTTGCTACCATATCATGTACTTTCTGCGGTGCGACGTTAGACCATACGGAGATCACGCCGATTCCGCCGATGGAAAGTAACGGAACCACCAGTCCATCTTCTCCGGAATAAAGATCCAGCCTGCCGTCTGTTAAGTACATCGTTTTTGATGCCTGTGCCACATTTCCGGTTGCTTCTTTTAATCCCACGATATTTTCTTCATGCTCAAACAGGTATGCGGTCGTTTCCGGCAGCATATTACATCCGGTTCTGCCCGGCACATTATACATAATGATCGGTGTCTTTACTGCCTGCGCGATCTGGGAATAATGTGCGATCAAACCTTTCTGGGTTGCCTTATTGTAATACGGAGTTACCACGAGCAGTCCGTCCACGCCGGCTTCTTCGGCTTCTTTTGAAAGCTGGATCGCTGTTCTCGTGCAGTTAGAACCAGTTCCCGCAACCACCGGAACACGGTGTTTCGTAAATTCCACTGCTGCGCGGATCACTGCCGCATGTTCTTCCATCGTAAGTGTCGATCCCTCTCCGGTCGTTCCCGCGATCACAATACAGTCTGTTCCGTTTTCGATCTGATAATTGATGAGTTCCTCTAATTTTTCATAATCTACATCCAGATTCTCTTTCATCGGTGTGACGATCGCCACTCCTGCGCCTTTAAAAATAGCCATAACTTTTTCCTCCTGTATTTAATATATGTCTTTCCTGATTATATGTGAAAAAAGACCGGCCACAATGGACCGGTCAAAAGATTCTTCATAGATTACCAAAACCTCTGATAGCGCCCCATCCGTTGCCAGATGACAGTCAAATGGCTGTTCGCCAAGTGCCCAAGGAATATGTCTGCCAGGTGACATACCCTTTCGGCGTTCTCTCCTTTCACCTGCCGTCTTCTGCGCCTGCCGCATCAAACCTGCTACTCATAGATCACGCAACCTCTATCTTCACAATTATTCATTTCTTAAAACTACTATATCACTGACCAATATCTCTGTCAACAGCCATTACTTTTCCGGAGTAATGTTGTAGATCTCATCCACATACGGACGGATCTCCTCCTTTAATACACGCCCGGTTAAGATCAGATCCACATCTTCTTCCTTTTCACGGATCAAAAGCTCTAATTCCTCACCGGAAACAATCCCATTATCCACCAGTCCAAGCACCTCGTCTAAGATCAGCATATCGCACTCTCTTGTCGTAAGCACTTTTCTGGCAAAATTGATGCCATTTCGCATATTGATCTTTTCTTCTTCCTGTTCGCTCTCCGACAACTCATCATAATATCCGGTCGCCTTTTCAAAACAGAAAACCTTAATCTCCGGCTCTAACCTCTCGTAATAGGCACTGCTCTCGCCTTTTCCTTTTAAGAATTTTATAACATACGCATTTCTTCCTTCACTTGCAGCACGTAATGCATTGCCCAGTGCGGCATTTGTCTTTCCCCGTCCCGCACCATAATAAACCTGAACATGTCCTGTACCCAATTTTAGCCTCCTCCGCTTTAAAAGCATCGTATGATAGTATCAGATTTCTTTAAAATACCACAATGCCGCAAAAAAAGCAACTTTTATTCCAACAGCTCAATCTTGCTGACTGAAATTTCATATGCCATCCGCTTTTCTGTTTCTGTCTCACTAATCTTTTTTATGTACTCACGGCTCTGTATCCTTCCCCAGATCTGCACGTGACCGCCAACCGAAAAACCTGATGCGAAACGTGCGTTTCTTCCCCAGCAGATGCAGGGAATATAATCCGATTTTCCATAGGAACGGTTCACTGCGATCAAAAGATCCGCGATCTCACGTCCAAGCGGTGTTTTTCGGTAGATCGGTGCTTTGCAGATATATCCGTCCAAAAAGATCTGGTTACTCTTTACCTCCTCGCTCACTTCGTCCACAAATTCCAGTTCGCGTACAAAGACCGACAGCACAAGACGGTTCTTTTTTTCCTCGTGGCGGTTATAGGAACGGAACTGCCCGGTCACATAGATTTTCTGACCGATATAGCTTTGTTTGGTATCCACCAGCCGCTCTGAAACCATGAGCGGAATATAATCCATATAGTTGCTCAGACGGTTCACCGCGATCTCTACCATATAAAAGCCTTCACCATAGACCTCGTGACTGAATGTGAAATCTGAAACGATCTCTCCTACCATTGATACCTGATTGTTTTCAAAAATTTTATCTGCCATGAATTTTTCTCCCTTCCTCTCGCCCGGCGCTTTTTCTTCTACTGCCCGTCGGCTCATGTACATCGATGGCATATCGACTTGTATCCTGCTATATATGTATTCCATGTCTTTGTTTTTTAGAACTCCCTTCTGCATTTGTCTTACCTCTCTCCCGGAATGGTTATTAAGTTATCATGCCGCGTACACAAAATGTGCTCCAATTTGTCGATAACTTTTCTTTTCTCTTTCTGCCGCACGATCCCGCCCGGCATCACCCTGATATTTCACGAAACTGCTTGCGTATTGAAAAAAATGTGATAAAATAAAAAGGTCGGTCATTTATAGACCCTTATTTTGAACTGTTGTTTTTTCTTCTATATAGAAAGAGGTACAAATTTATGAAAATGAAACGAGAAGACGTTCGTAACATCGCCATCATTGCACACGTTGACCACGGTAAAACCACTCTGGTAGACGGTCTGTTAAAGCAAAGCGGTGTCTTCCGTGACAACCAGGAAGTACAGGAGCGTGTTATGGACTCCAACGACATCGAGCGTGAAAGAGGTATCACCATTCTTTCCAAGAACACTGCCGTATACTACAAGGATACCAAGATCAACATCATCGACACTCCGGGACATGCAGATTTCGGTGGTGAAGTAGAACGTATCTTAAAAATGGTAAACGGTGTTGTTCTTTTAGTAGATGCTTTTGAGGGTGTTATGCCGCAGACCAAGTTCGTTCTGATGAAAGCCCTGTCTTTGAATCTCCCGGTCATCGTATGCTTAAATAAGATCGACCGTCCGGAAGCAAGACCGGATGAAGTCGTTGATGAAGTCTTAGAACTGTTCATGGATCTGGATGCTTCTGACGAACAGCTCGACTGCCCGTTCCTTTATGCTTCTGCAAGAGAAGGCTATGCCATGAAGGACTTAAACGATGAAAAGAAAGATATGACACCTCTCTTTGAAACGATCGTCAACTATATCCCGGCTCCGGAAGGTGACCCGGATGCCAATACACAGGTACTGATCAGTACCATTGATTACAATGAATATGTCGGACGTATCGGTGTCGGCAAGATCGACAACGGAAGTCTCAAGGTCAATCAGGAAGCTGTCGTGGTAAACCACCATGAGCCGGACAAAAAGGAACGTGTCCGCATCAGCAAGCTGTACGAATTTGACGGTTTAAATAAAGTAGAAGTAACGGAAGCAAAGATCGGTGCGATCGTTGCGATCTCAGGTATCGCAGACATCCACATCGGAGATACGATCTGCGCACCGGAAAGCCCGGAAGCAATCCCGTTCCAGAAGATCTCAGAGCCTACGATCTCCATGAACTTTATCGTAAACGATTCTCCGCTCGCCGGACAGGAAGGCAAATATGTGACCTCCCGTCACATCAGGGATCGTCTGTTCCGCGAACTGAACACCGACGTTTCCTTACGTGTGGAAGAGACCGAAAGCCCGGACTGCTACAAAGTATCCGGCCGCGGTGAGCTTCATTTATCCGTCCTGATCGAAAACATGCGCCGTGAAGGCTATGAATTTGCTGTCAGCAAGGCAGAAGTTCTCTATAAAACCGATGAAAACGGAAAACGTTTAGAGCCTATGGAAATCGCTTATGTCGATGTTCCGGATGATTTCACCGGAGCTGTCATCCAGAAGCTCAGCCAGAGAAAGGGTGAATTACAGAACATGGGACCGATCAGCGGCGGCTACACCCGTATCCAGTTCCGCATCCCGTCCCGCGGATTGATCGGTTATCGCGGTGAGTTCTTAACCGACACCAAGGGAAATGGTATCATCAACACGATCTTTGACGGTTATGATTCCTACCGCGGAGACATCGAATACCGTCCGACCGGTTCCCTCATCGCATTTGAGACCGGTGAATCTGTAACTTACGGTCTGTTCGCAGCACAGGATCGTGGTACGCTGTTCATCGGAGCCGGAGAAAAGGTTTATTCCGGAATGGTCATCGGTCAGAGTTCTCGTGCTGAAGACATTGAGATCAACGTATGTAAGAAGAAACATCTTACCAATACCCGTTCTTCTTCTGCGGATGAAGCGCTGACACTGGTTCCGCCTAGAGTTTTAAGCTTAGAGCAGGCGATCGACTTTATCGATACGGACGAGCTTCTTGAAGTAACACCGGAAAATCTCCGTATCCGCAAACGTATTCTTGATCCTACTCTCCGTAAGAGAGCCGGATTTAAAAAGAACTAGATTTAAAATAGCAGCCTAAAGAAAAAGCGGCAGAAGGTGTTCCACACCTTCTGCCACTTTTTTCGAACCGCTGTTTTCTGCTGTTTTCTAAAAGCTAAGTCCTTCTTTATCTAATTTTTCCACGATCTGCTCAATCTGATCCATATCTGCTATCAGCTCTTTGGAATAAAGCTCTGCCTCATTATAAATACGCTGTGCCCTCTCATAATCCTCGGCAAAGACCGCCTGTATCACTTCATTTCCAAACGAATGGAACTTTTTATGCTTCTCACGGATGCCATTCCATACCGCCCGCACTTTATCATTCTGCGGCAGCATTGCATAGTAAAAATGTCCAAATCCGCATTTTGCATCATCAAGCTGTAATGGCTGGATCGTTTGTTCGTCCACAATCTTCTTTAAATTGGAAAGCCATGCCTGATGCGCTGTGATCGCCTTTTTCATGTAATTGGCAAAAACCTGATTTTCCATCATATAGAACGCATCCTGTCCCATTTTTCCCATCAGTTTTGCCGCATCATCCACTTCTCTTTCAATCTCGATCACCGGAGTGATCGCTTTTTTTAATTCCCCGCCGATTACAAGCAGTTCCTGTGCTTCGGTCTGCAAATTCTCACATTGCTTCTGGATATGGTCTGCATGATTTTCCATTTCATCCATGGAGCTTGAAATCTCCTCACTGACTGCTGCCAAAGAGCTGATCGAATCTGTGATCGTGCCGACACTCTTCTGGTTTTCTTCATTGATCTCCCAAACCTGACTGATCTTTTCATTCACCTGGCTCAATGTGCTGACTGCCGTATTGGCACTTTCCGAACTTCTTCCGGATGCCTCACGGATACCGTTTACAAACTCTCCCATGTCGGCTGTCATTTTCTGTGTCTCTTCTGCCAGCTTACGAATCTCCTCTGCAACAACCGCAAAGCCTTTTCCTGCTTCTCCCGCTCTCGCTGCCTCGATCGACGCATTGAGCGCAAGCAGGTTTGTTTGTCCGGAGATCGCATTGATTCCGTCAATCACCTCATTCATATGATTAATCACATCAAAAAGCTCATCCATATTCTTTTTCATCTCATTGGATTCGCGGGTCGTTTTTTCCGAGAGTTCACGGATCTCAGTGAGCTGCTGCTGTCCCTCTTTTATCTTGTTATAAATCTCTGTGCTCTCCTCCGATGCAGTCAGTATCGTACTCGTCAGATCCTCGTGCTGTCTGGATACTTCCTCTGCCACTTGCGTGGTTTCCGTGGATGCCTGCACGATTGCATCGGTCGCCTCCGCGATCGAATTGGAGACCTCTCCCACATGATCCGTATGATGCTCCAATGACAGATCGATCGCACTGATCTTCATGACCGCATCCAGATCCTTCTCCAACACTTCCTCAAACTGCTTTCTGCCGTTGGAAAGTCTTTCATACATCCTGCCAATATCCGGTTCTGTCCTGCTGTAATCAACATTCTGCAAGCCTGCCAACGCCTGCAGATACATTTTCTCTGATCTGTTTTTTCCAAATGCCATACTGTCATCCCCTTGTCGTATAAATTATTCTACTATTATTTTAGCGTCTTTTTCCTCAAAGTCAATGCCCACTCTTCATATCATCTTCGCAATCCATATTCTCTCCCTGCATTGTCGGTACTGTTTTGTCATATATATAATTTCTGCCCGCCGCAACACATAAGATAATCGCTATGGTAACTAATTCTATAAGAATACCCATTTTTAACTTCTCTGACTTTTTCATAAAATTCCGACTCCGGTCCATCGGTTCATATCTTATCATATATGTATGCAGACTGCCTATCCATTTTCCTCGCTGCCATTACAAAAAAGCCGGAAAGTAATCGGCTCTTTTCCCACGATCTTTCTCCGGCTTTTGCTGCCGCCCGTTCTTCACCGGGCTTTTCTATGCTATTTTTATAATGCTTTGATACGTTCTAACGCCGCAACGGTATTTTCGTAGCTGCCGAACGCAGTCAGACGGAAATATCCTTCGCCGCTCGGTCCGAAGCCGCAGCCCGGTGTTCCAACCACATTTGCTTTCTCTAACAGATAATCAAAGAACTCCCAGGAAGTCATCTGATCCGGCGTCTTTAACCAGATGTACGGTGCATTGACACCGCCATATACTTCATAGCCGGCATCCTTTAAGCCGTCCTTGATCGTCTTTGCATTCTTCATATAATAGCCGACCTGATCCTTCAACTGTGCTTTTCCGGCTTCAGAATACACTGCTTCGCCGGCTCTCTGCACAATATAAGGTGCTCCGTTGAATTTGGTTCCGTGGCGGCGTGCCCACATATCATGCAGCGATACATTTCCACATTTTAATTCCTTCGGAACGACCGTGTAACCAAGACGCACACCGGTAAATCCCGCATTCTTGGAAAAGCTCTTAAGCTCGATTGCACAGGTCTTTGCACCTTCACACTCGTAAATGGAATGAGCCACATCATCCTCGGAGATGTATGCTTCATAAGCACCGTCATAGATGATGACTGCGCCGACTTTATTGGCATAATCTACCCATTCCTGAAGCTGTGCCTTTGTGATCGTGGTTCCGGTCGGATTATTCGGCAGACACAGATAGATCATATCCGGTGTCTCCTTCGGAAATTCCGGTACAAAGTTATTTTCTCTGGTACACGGCATATAGATCACATTACTCCACATCTGGGATGCGGCATCATATGTTCCGCATCTGCCCGCCATAACATTCGAATCCACGTAAACCGGATAGACTGGATCACATACTGCGATACGGTTGTCAAGTGAGAAGATCTCCTGAATGTTTCCGGAATCACTCTTTGCCCCGTCCGAAACAAAGATCTCATCTGCCGCAATATCGCATCCTCTTGCTTTATAATCGCTCTCTGCGATCGCATTACGCAGAAAATCATATCCAAGATCCGGTGCATAGCCGTGGAATGTCTCCGCCTTGCTCATCTCATCCACTGCTCCATGCAGTGCGTCAATGATCGCCGGTACGAGCGGCTGAGTCACATCTCCAATTCCGAGACGGATGATCTCTGCATCCGGATTTGCATCGGAAAATGTCTTTACTTTCTTTGCAATATCACTGAACAGATAGCTGCCCGGTAACTTCTGGTAATTGTCGTTGATTTTATACATGGTCTGTAACTGCCCCTTTCTGCTTCTTCTATGAAACTTTAAGATCAAGTTTTAATTTAACTTTTTATACTTTTTGCAATTCCTATGCTGTTCGTAGTATTCCTCATTGGTACTACTACCTATACGCTCGTAGTATAACAAAAAAGAAGTACCTTGTAAAGTACTTCTTTTCCTCATTTTTTCTCATTTAGCCATCCATCAGGCTAAGGATCATCTGTGCAGTCTCCACCATATCCGTTCCGTTGTTCATACTCCGTTTCTGAATATAGCGGTGTGCCTCCTCTTCCGTCAGATTATTCCGGCTCATCAGTATCGTTTTTGCTTCAAGAATGATATTTTTTTCCGCTTCACTTCTCTGTTTCGGCTGCTCCCGCATCTTCTTCTTTCTGCGCGCGAGCGTGTATTCCATCATCTCCACCGTCTGCACCAGTTCATGCACTTTAAGCGGCATGGACAAGCACACGATGTCTGAGATTTCTCTTTCGTTACAGACGGTAGGAGACGCAACTAAGAGCATTTGAAACTGAGGTGGGAGATAGTCATATAACTCCTGGTACATCATATCTATAAAATGATGTCCGCAGACCACGATCCCGCTCGCTAACGTATTTGCGCTCTGCAATGTCTGCGCCCCTGTCGTACAGACACTTGCGACATCATAACCACTCTTGACCAGAATATTTTTTATACTCTTTGCATTTTCCAATTTCGGAAACGCAACAATTACATTACTCACAACGCCTCACCTGACAACATCAAATTTTATAAAGATATTCATCAATCTCCCACTTAGTCACCTGAGAACGGTATGCATTCCAGTCGGCTCTTTTAGCTTTGATGTATTTTTCTGTGATATGTGCGCCTAAGACATTTCTTATGAATTCATCTTTTTCCAGTTCTTCCACTGCCGCTTCAAGATCTGACGGCAATGCTTCAATGCCAAGTCTATCTCTTTGCGCTTCGCTCATGGAAAATACATTTTCATGCACATCTGCCGGCGGTTCGATCTTGTTTTTGATACCATCCAGTCCCGCCGCAAGGCATACTGCCAGTGCCAGATACGGGTTGGCTGACGGATCCGGACTGCGAAGCTCCACTCTGGTCGATTCCCCTCTTGATGCCGGGATACGGATGAGCGGGCTGCGGTTCGTTGCTGACCATGCGATAAAGATCGGTGCTTCAAATCCGGGAACCATGCGTTTATAGGAATTTACGAGCGGATTCATGATCGCCGTCATTCCTTTCATATGCTTTATGATCCCGCCGATAAAATAATAAGCCTCTTTGCTCAGTCCGAGCTTATCTTTTTCATCGAGGAAAAGATTTTTTCCATCCTTAAATAAGGACATGTTCACATGCATTCCGGAGCCTGCGACACCGGATTTCGGCTTCGGCATAAAACTTGCGAACAGACCGTGGCGTTTTGCGATCGTCTTTACCGCAAGCTTAAATGTCATGATATTATCCGCTGTAACAAGTGCTTCATCGTATTTAAAATCGATCTCATGCTGTGCCGGCGCTACTTCATGATGGGAAGCTTCGATCTCAAATCCCATATCTTCCAGTGTCAGCACCATGTCGCGTCTTGCGTTCTCTCCAAGATCGACCGGACCAAGATCAAAATAGCCCGCTTTTTCATGGGAGATTGTGGTCGGCTGTCCGTCATCATCCGTATGGAACAAAAAGAACTCGCATTCCGGACCGACATTAAACGTGTAGCCCATCTCTGCCGCTTCAGCGATCACTTTCTTTAAAATATAACGCGGATCACCCTCAAACGGCTTTTGATCCGTGCAATAGACATCACAGATGATACGCGCAACCTTTCCCTGCTGCGGACGCCACGGAAAGATCGTAAACGTATCCAGATCCGGATGCAGATACATATCGGATTCTTCAATGCGGACAAAACCCTCTATCGCAGAGCCGTCAAACATACACTGATTGTTCAGCGCCTTTTCAAGCTGGCTCGCTGTGATCGCAACATTCTTTAATGTTCCGAAAATGTCCGTAAACTGAAGGCGGATAAATTCAACGTCTTCTTCATCTACCATGCGGATAATATCTTTTTTGGTATACTTGCTCATTTTTTACACTCCTTTATCTGCTTTCATATAATCGACTACCTCACGATAGGAAAGTGTGCCGCCAAACAGATCGAGCGCACTGCCGATCGTTACATTTAACCGGTTCTTTCCAAGCCGTTTCAAACTCTCAATATCAGCAAAACTCCTGACACCGCCTGCATAGGTAAGCGGGAGCTTCCCCCAGTTTCCGAGAAGCTCTGCGAGCGGTTCTTCGATTCCGTCCGCCTTTCCCTCAACATCCACCGCATGAACTAAAAATTCGTCCGCGTAGGACGCAAGCTCATCCAAAAGTTCCGGCGTCACTTTTTCTTCTGTAAACTTCTGCCAGCGATCCGTAACGATATAATAGGCATCACCGCGCTTTCTGCAGCTTAAATCCAAAACCAGATGTTCCTTTCCGGTCTCTTCGACCAGACGTCTTAAATTGCCGTAATCGATCTTTCCGTCCCGAAATACATAGGAGGTCACGATCACATGGCTCGCACCCGCACGAAGAAACTCCGCTGCATTTTCATCTGTAATGCCGCCGCCTGCCTGAAGTCCTCCCGGATAAGCCGCCAGTGCTGAAAGTGCCTGTTTTTTGGTGTCATTATAATAGGAAGAATCCCGCGCGTTCAGCAGAATGATGTGACCGCCGCGGATACCGTCTTTCTTATAAAAATCCGCATAAAACGCGGCATCGCAATCGGCAACAAAATTCTCTTTTGCCGTATCACCCTGATCCCGCAGCGAACTGCCGACGATCTGTTTTACCTTCCCGTTATGAATATCAATACAAGGCCGAAATTCCATTTTTTCTCTCCCGCAGATTTATAATATTTATTAATCT
>CAYMCM010000043.1:0-21382 GCA_964388945.1 uncultured Roseburia sp. | reverse complement strand
ATATCAATGCAGCTATGAAAGCAGCAGCTAACGAATCTTTCGGATACAACGAAGATGAAATCGTATCTTCCGATATCGTTGGTATGAGATATGGTTCTTTATTCGATGCTACTCAGACAATGGTTAATCAGGTATCTGATGATCAGTACGAAGTACAGGTTGTTTCATGGTATGATAACGAAAACAGCTACACATCTCAGATGGTTCGTACAATCAAATACTTCTCTGAATTAGCATAATCAGTCTGCAGATGCAGGACGAAGTCGCAGAATGAGCTTCATTCATGCGGATAAGACTCAACGCAGGGTCCGGTCTTTTTGGGACCGGGTCCTGTTTTGCGTTATAAAAGAAGAAAATTTCAGGCACAGCCTGTCAGGTAAAAGGAGGACATAGTATGTCATTAAACAAAAAAACAGTAGATGATATCAATGTAAAGGGAAAAAAAGTTCTTTGCAGATGTGATTTCAACGTGCCGTTAAAAGACGGAAAGATCACAGATGAGAACCGTCTGGTTGCAGCACTGCCGACCATCAAGAAGCTGATCGCTGACGGCGGAAAGGTAATCCTTTGCTCTCATCTTGGAAAAGTAAAGACCGAAGAAGATAAAAAGACAAAGACACTTGCTCCGGTAGCAGTAAGACTTTCTGAATTATTAGGACAGGAAGTAAAATTCGTAGCTGATCCGGAAGTAGTAGGCGCAAATGTAAGAGCAGCCGTTGACGCAATGAACGATGGAGACGTTATCTTACTTGAAAATACACGTTTCAGAGCAGAAGAGACAAAGAACGGAGAAGCTTTCTCTAAAGATCTTGCTTCTATCTGTGATGTATTCGTAAACGATGCATTTGGTACTGCACATAGAGCACATTGCTCTAACGTAGGTGTTGCAGCTCTGGCTGATACCGCAGTTGTTGGTTACCTGATGCAGAAAGAAATCGACTTCCTTGGAAATGCAGTAGAAAATCCGGTAAGACCGTTCGTTGCAATCCTTGGCGGAGCAAAAGTTGCAGATAAATTAAATGTTATCTCCAACCTGCTTGAAAAATGCGATACCCTGATCATCGGCGGTGGTATGGCTTATACATTCTTAAAAGCAAAGGGATATGAGATCGGAAAATCTTTAGTAGATGAAACAAAGATCGATTACTGTAAGGAAATGATGGACAAAGCAGAAAAGCTTGGAAAGAAATTACTTCTTCCGGTTGATTCTGTAGTTGCAGCAGCATTCCCGGATCCGATCGATGCCAAGATCGATGTGGCTGTATATGATGCAGACAAGATGCCGGCAGACATGGCTGGTTTTGATATCGGACCGAAGACTGCTGAATTATACGCAGATGCCGTTAAGACAGCTAAGACTGTTGTATGGAACGGACCGATGGGTATTTTTGAGAACCCGATCCTTGCAAAAGGTACAATCGCAGTAGCTCAGGCACTTGCTGATACAGATGCTACAACCATTATTGGTGGTGGTGATTCCGCAGCAGCAGTAAACCAGCTTGGATTTGGTGACAAGATGAGCCACATCTCCACAGGCGGCGGTGCATCCTTAGAGTTCCTTGAAGGTAAAGAATTACCGGGTGTTGCTGCAGCAAACAATAAGTAGACCGAAAGCAACATGGCGATTGACAAGCCGCAGGCGCAGTCAGAGCTTAGTGCGTACTTAGTTCGCCGTACTTGACGAATCCAAGCATGCGCAGGATAAGTCCTAGGGAGGCGAACATACCCGTATGCGGCCTTTATTGACAATATATTCAGTGTATTAAGGAGAAACAAAAAATGGCAAGAAAGAAAATTGTAGCCGGTAACTGGAAAATGAACATGACTCCGAGCCAGGCTGTTAAATTAGTAGAAGAATTAAAACCGTTAGTACAGAGCGACGATGTAGATGTTGTTTACTGTGTACCGGCAATCGATATCGTTCCGGTTGTAGAAGCAGTAAAAGGAACAAACGTTGCAGTTGGTGCTGAAAATATGTATTTCGAGGAGAAAGGTGCTTACACCGGAGAAATCTCCGCAGAAATGTTAGTTGATGCAGGTGTAGAATACGTTGTATTAGGACATTCTGAGAGACGTGATTACTTCAAAGAATGTGACTGCGTGATCAACAAGAAAGTAAAGAAAGCATTAGAAGCAGGTCTTACTCCGATCCTTTGCTGTGGAGAATCCTTAGAGCAGAGAGAAATGGGAATTACTTTAGACTGGATTCGTATGCAGATCAAATCTGACCTTGCAGGAGTTACTGCAGAACAGGTTGCTTCCATGGTTATTGCTTATGAGCCGATCTGGGCAATCGGAACCGGAAAGACCGCTACTTCTGATCAGGCAGAAGAAGTCTGCGGCGCGATCCGTGAATGCATCAAAGAAGTATACGGCGAAGCAACAGCAGAAGCAGTTCGTATTCAGTACGGCGGATCTGTAAATGCAGGAAATGCTGCTGAATTATTTGCAAAACCGGATATCGATGGCGGATTAGTTGGCGGAGCTTCCTTAAAGGCTGATTTCGGCAAGATCGTAAACTACAAATAATAAAAAAATACTGTCATGTAAAAAATAAAGCAAAGAGGATAACCATGGGAAACCGGGTTATCCTCTTTGCATTTTTTATATTGTGAAATCCTTGACAATAGTGTATAATGTTTGCGGTAATCAAAAAGCAGTTAGCTACATACCGGACATTATGTGCCGGGAAAACAATAAAATGAGTATCAAAGAAAAGAGGAAAAGATTATGAGCAAAAAACCAACCGTATTGATGATCTTAGACGGATTCGGCTTAAATGACAAGACAGAAGGAAATGCTGTTGCACAGGCGAAAACACCGGTCATTGACAAACTCATGAAGGAGTATCCGTTTGTAAAAGGTTATGCCAGCGGACTTTCCGTAGGACTTCCGGAAGGTCAGATGGGAAATTCCGAAGTAGGTCATATGAACATGGGCGCAGGAAGAATCGTATATCAGGAACTGACCAGAATCACAAAAGAGATCGAAGAAGGCGATTTCTTTAAAAACGAAGCACTTTTGGATGGTATGCAGAACGCAAAGAAAAACGGCTCTGCACTGCATTTATTCGGACTGTTATCCGATGGTGGTGTACACAGCCATAATACCCATCTTTACGGACTGCTTGAAATGGCAAAAAGAGAAGGGCTTGATAAAGTATATGTTCACTGCTTTTTAGACGGACGTGATACCGCACCAACTTCTGCAAAAGGCTTTGTAGAAGAACTTCAGGCAAAGATAAAAGAGATTGGTGTCGGCGAGATCGCTTCTTTAGAGGGACGTTATTATGCAATGGATCGTGATAACCGCTGGGATCGTGTAGAAAAAGCATACCTTGCAGTTGCAGAAGGTCAGGGTGAAAAGGCAGAAGATGCGGCAGCCGCACTGGATGCTTCCTATGCAAAAGATGTGACAGATGAGTTCGTAGTACCGACTGTGATTGAAAAAGACGGAAATCCGGTTGCAACCGTAAATGATGGAGATTCCGTTATCTTCTACAACTTCCGTCCGGATCGCGCAAGAGAAATGACAAGAGCATTTTGCGCGGATGAATTTGACGGATTTGACCGTGGAGTAAGAAAGAATGTGAAATTTATCTGCTTTACTGAGTATGACGAGACAATCCCGAACAAAGAGATCGCTTTCAAGAAGGTACCTTTGACCAATACTTTTGGTGAGTATCTTGCAAAGAACGGAAAGACACAGGCAAGAATCGCAGAGACAGAGAAATATGCGCATGTTACTTTCTTCTTCAACGGTGGTGTGGAAGAACCGAATCCGGGAGAAGACCGTATTCTCGTAAAATCTCCGAAGGTTGCGACTTATGATCTTCAGCCGGAAATGAGTGCCCCGGAAGTATGCGGCAAGCTGTGTGATGCAATCCGTTCCGACAAATATGACGTGATCATCGTAAACTTTGCAAACCCGGACATGGTAGGTCATACCGGAATCATGGAAGCTGCTGTAAAAGCGGTGGAGACAGTAGATACCTGTGTGGGAAAAGCAGTGGAAGCATTAAAAGAAGTCGGCGGACAGGCGTTCTTATGTGCTGATCACGGAAATGCAGAGCAGCTCGTTGATTATGAGACAGGTGCTCCGTTTACCGCACATACGACCAATCCGGTTCCGTTTATACTGATCAATGCGGATACGTCTTATGCGCTGAAAGAAGAAGGCTGTCTTGCGGATATCATCCCGACCATGATCGATATGATGGGCATGGAAAAACCAGCAGAGATGACAGGAAAATCTCTTTTGATCAGAAAATAGGTACAGAGATCCATAGAAAAAAAGTGCAGTTTGCCCGATGAGCGGACTGCACTTTTCTTTCTATTATGAAAGTAACTCATGCTTATAAGCATTGCTAATAAGACAATGAAATTATACAAAAAAATTAATAAAAGAACACCTTTTTTCTACATACAAAAAAAGTGGATTCGGGCGCTTCGCATTGACGAAAAGGAAACGGGTGTATTATAATTTTAACAATGGATAAATTATCTTAGCAAGCATTGAATGGAGGACAAAGATGAGCAATCAGGAATTTAAACCAATTAAAGAGGGAAAAGTACGTGAGGTCTATGATAATGGAGACAGTCTGATCATTGTTGCGACAGACCGCATCTCTGCTTTTGATGTTATTTTGAAAAACAAGATTACAGATAAAGGGGCAATTTTGACACAGATGTCAAAATTCTGGTTCGATTTTACAAAGGATATTGTTCCAAACCATATGCTTTCTACAGATGTTAAGGATATGCCGGAGTTTTTCCGCAAGCCGGAATTTGACGGCAACAGCATGGAATGCCGCAAGCTTGAGATGCTTCCGATCGAATGCATCGTGCGCGGATACATAACTGGAAGCGGCTGGAAGAGCTATCAGGAAAACGGCACAGTCTGCGGTATTAAGCTGCCGGAAGGATTAAAAGAATCTGACAAGCTGCCGGAACCGATCTACACGCCGAGCACCAAAGCTGATCTTGGCCTGCACGATGAAAATATCTCCTATGAGGAGAGTGTAAAGGTCTTAGAAAAAATTTATGGTGCCCAAAAAGGTGCGGAATATGCCGAAAAGATCAAAGAGTATACGATCGCACTTTATAAAAAATGTGCAGAATATGCGCTGAGCAAGGGTATCATCATTGCAGATACTAAATTTGAATTCGGTCTGGATGAAAACGGAAATGTAGTGCTCGGAGACGAAATGCTCACACCGGATAGTTCCAGATTCTGGCCGCTTGCAGGCTACGAAGCAGGAAAATCACAGCCATCCTTTGACAAGCAGTTTGTAAGAGACTGGTTAAAAGCGAATCCGGATAACGAAGGTCTGCTTCCGGAAGAGATCGTGACAAAGACGGTTGACAAGTATAAAGAGGCATTTGAACTGCTGACTGGAAAGAAATTCACAAGATAATAGGAGAACCCATGAATACAAAGGAATTGGAAAAAAATCCACTGCCGTTCGACGGACTGCATGAGGAATGCGGTGTTTTCGGAATGTATGATTTTAGCGGCGGGGATGTTGCGTCTACGATTTATTATGGATTGTTTGCATTGCAGCATAGAGGACAGGAGAGCTGCGGTATCGCGGTCAGCGACACGAGCGGCCCGAAAGGAAAAGTACAGTCCTATAAGGATATGGGACTGGTTAATGAGGTATTCACGCCGGAGATCCTTGGTAAATTAAACGGAGACATCGGTGTGGGACATGTGCGCTATTCTACGGCAGGCGCATCTACAAGAGAAAATGCTCAGCCGCTTGTCTTAAATTATGTCAAGGGTACGCTTGCACTTGCACACAATGGAAATCTGATCAATGCGAATGAATTAAGACACGATCTTGAGTATACCGGAGCGATCTTCCAGACCACGATCGACACGGAAGTGATCGCTTATCATATTGCGAGAGAGCGTCTTAATTCAAAAACGGCAGAAGAAGCGGTAAAACGTGCGGTTGCCAAATTAAAAGGTGCGTTTTCACTGGTAGTGGCAAGTCCGCGTAAGCTGATCGGAGCAAGAGATCCGTTTGGATTTAAACCGCTTTGTATCGGAAAGAGGGACAATGCCTATATCCTTACCTCTGAGACATGTGCATTAGAGACGATCGGTGCAGAGTTCGTCCGTGATGTCCGTCCGGGAGAGGTTGTTACGATCTCGCCGGAAGGCGGCATTCAGTCGGATATGTCGCTTGCACTTGCACCGGAAAAAGAAGCACGTTGTATTTTCGAATATATTTATTTTGCAAGACCGGACAGCCATATCGATGGTGTCAGTGTCTATGGTTCCAGAATCAAAGCGGGACGTTTCCTTGCTATGGATTCTCCGGTCGATGCCGATCTGGTTGTCGGAGTTCCGGAGTCAGGAAACGCAGCGGCACTCGGTTATGCCATGCAGTCAGGGATTCCTTACGGAACTGCGTTTGTAAAAAACAGTTATGTTGGCAGAACATTTATCAAGCCAAAGCAGAGCAGCCGTGAGTCCAGTGTGCGTGTAAAATTAAATGTATTAAAAGAAGCGGTTGCCGGTAAGCGTATCATCATGATCGATGATTCCATCGTGCGTGGTACGACATCTGACCGTATTGTAAAGATGCTTCGGGATGCAGGCGCAACGGAAGTGCATGTGCGGATCAGTTCACCGCCATTCTTATGGCCGTGTTATTTTGGTACAGATATACCGGAGCGTGAACAGCTCATCGCATACAATCATTCGATCGATGAGATCCGTGATATCATCGGAGCAGATTCTCTGGGTTATCTTGATGTGGAACGTTTAGAGGAACTTTCCGAAGGACTTTCAATCTGTAAAGGATGCTTTAACGGAAAATATCCGCTTGAGCCGCCAAAAGAAGATATCCGCGGAAGTTACGAAAAATAAGAGTTACGAAACAAAAGTGAGGGTAAAGATATGAATACAGATGGTTACAGCAGTCCGCTTTCCGAGCGTTATGCAAGTAAAGAAATGCAGCACATTTTTTCACAGGATATGAAATTCTCTACATGGAGAAAACTGTGGATCGCTCTGGCAGAGACGGAAATGGAACTTGGTCTTAAAAATGAAAAAGGTGAGCCGGAGATCACACAGGATCAGATTGATGAGATGAAAGCTCATATTTACGATATCAATTACGATGTAGCAAAGGAACGTGAAAAACAGGTGCGTCATGACGTAATGTCCCATGTTTATGCATTTGGAAAACAGTGTCCGAAAGCAAAAGGTATCATTCATCTCGGTGCGACTTCCTGTTATGTCGGAGATAACACCGATATTATCATTATGAAAGAAGCACTGCTTTTAGTACGTAAGAAACTGGTCAATGTCATCGCAGAACTGGCAAAATTTGCAGATCAGTATAAGGAACTTCCGACACTTGCGTTCACACATTTCCAGCCGGCACAGCCGACAACTGTTGGAAAGCGTGCAACACTTTGGACACAGGAATTTTTAATGGATTTAGAAGATCTTGATTATGTGCTCGACAGCTTAAAACTGCTTGGATCTAAGGGAACGACCGGAACACAGGCAAGTTTCTTGGAGTTGTTTGACGGAGATCAGGAGACCATTGATAAGATTGATCCGATGATCGCGGCAAAGATGGGATTTAAGGAATGCTATCCGGTATCCGGACAGACTTATTCCAGAAAAGTAGATACACGCGTGGCAAATGTTCTTGCAGGTATTGCGGCAAGCGCACACAAAATGTCTAACGATATCCGTCTGCTGCAGCACTTGAAGGAAGTGGAAGAACCGTTTGAGAAAAATCAGATTGGTTCCTCTGCGATGGCGTATAAGAGAAATCCGATGCGCAGTGAGCGTATCGCTTCCCTTTCCCGCTATGTGATGGTGGATGCATTAAATCCGGCGATCACTTCTGCAACACAGTGGTTTGAACGTACTCTGGATGACTCTGCGAACAAGCGCCTTTCAATTCCGGAAGGTTTCCTTGCGATCGATGGTATTTTGGATCTGTGCTTAAATGTCGTAGACGGATTAGTCGTATATGATAAGGTAATCCGCAAACACATGATGGCAGAACTGCCGTTCATGGCAACGGAAAACATTATGATGGATGCAGTAAAGAAAGGCGGAGACCGTCAGGAGCTGCATGAAAAGATCCGTCAGCTTTCCATGGAAGCAGGAAAGAATGTAAAGCAGGAAGGAAAAGAAAACAATCTCTTAGAATTAATCGCCGCAGATCCGTCCTTTAATCTGACCTTAGAAGAACTTGAGGCAAACATGGAGCCGGCAAAATATGTCGGCAGAGCGCCGTATCAGGTAAACGTATTTTTGCGTGATGTGGTAAATCCGATTCTGGATGCCAATAAAGAATTGCTCGGTGTAAAAGCAGAGATTAATGTATAGAGTTTTTTAAATTTTAGGAAAAGCAAAACAAGTAGAGAGTCGTATGTGTGTAAACATGCGGCTCTTTTGCTGCTATGTGGGAAACTATGCAAAAGCTGTTATGGCAGGAAAAGTTGAAAAGAAAAGCATGTATAAAAATTAGCTGTTTACAAAAACTATGAAAAAAGGTAAATGGAGGCAGCTATGAGTTTAAATTTAAAAATTACAAATGTACATGCAAGAGAAATTTTGGATTCCCGTGGAAATCCTACGGTGGAGACTGTTGTGACTTTAGAACACGGCATTTCGGCACGGGCAAGTGTTCCGTCAGGCGCAAGCACCGGAAAATTTGAGGCGGTGGAGTTAAGGGATGGACAGGAGCGTTATTTTGGACTTGGTGTAAAGCAGGCGGTCTGCAATGTCAACGACAAGATTGCGAAAGAACTGATCGGAAAAAACGCCCTGCAGCAGCTTGAGATTGATGCTCTGCTGATCCAGTTGGACGGTACGGAAAATAAAGAGCATCTGGGTGCGAATGCAATCCTTTCGGTGTCGATGGCAGTGGCACGCGCGGCAGCAGTGGCACTTGGGATGCCGCTTTACCGTTATCTGGGCGGCAGTTATACAAAAAAACTTCCGGTGCCGATGATGAATATTTTAAATGGTGGCAAGCATGCCAATAACAGTGTGGATTTTCAGGAATTTATGATCATGCCGGTAGGGGCAGAAACCTTTCATGATGGACTGCGTATGGGTACGGAAGTTTATCATTTCCTGCGCCAGATCTTAGATAAGGAAGGATATGCTACCAGTGTTGGTGACGAGGGTGGATTTGCACCGGATCTTTCCGATGCCGATGAGGTGTTCCGTTATCTGATGCGTGCGGTGGAAAAAGCAGGATATGAGCCGGGAAAGGATATCATGTTTGCAATGGATGCGGCGGCGAGTGAGCTCTATGACGAAGAAAAAGGCTGTTACTGTTTTGCGGGCGAGGATGTCTGCCGCTCAAATGATGAATTGATCGATTATTACGAAGCCCTCTGCAAAAAATACCCGATCGTTTCGATCGAAGACGGACTGGATGAGGAAGACTGGGAGGGATGGAAACGCCTGACCGAACGTCTCGGAAAGAAAGTGCAGCTTGTCGGGGATGATCTGTTTGTGACCAATGTGAAGCGGTTAAAATGCGGAATCGACATGGGAGTCGCAAATTCGATCTTGATTAAGGTAAACCAGATTGGAACACTGACCGAGGCATTTCATGCGATTGATATGGCAAAAAGTGCCGGGTACACGACAGTCATCAGTCATCGCTCCGGAGAGACGGAGGATTCTATTATCGCAGATATCGCAGTTGCGACCAATGCCGGACAGATCAAGACCGGTGCGCCGTGCCGTGCGGAGCGTACCGCAAAATACAACGAATTGCTGCGTATTGAAGAAGAACTTGACGGGCTTGGAAGATACGAGGGAATTTAACTGGAATAATTTCAAAAATGTGTATATAATATCTAAAGACTGAAACGGATGACAGGTGTATACAAAAGAGGGGAAAAAATTGAGAGAACTTATGCAAAAAGATGCCGAAACACTGCTTGAAACCGTGCTGGATATCGGAGAAGCCATGCTTATCTGCGGCGGTGAGGTCAGCCGTGTTGAGGATACGATGCGGCGGATCTGTGAGAGCTATGGTGCAGAACGGGTAAATCCGTTTGTCATCACATCAAGTATCGTAATCACACTTCAGCTTTCGGACGGAGGAGCAGTTACACAGACCAGGCGGATCAACCGGAGTGCGACCGATTTTACAAGGCTGGAAGAATTAAATGAGTTGTCGCGCTATCTGTGCGGCAGTAAGCCGCCGGTTTGGGAGATCGCGGCGATCTATAAAGAACGTGTACAGATGAGGGATACGCACAGAACGCAGAAGATGTTATTGGGTTACCTCATCGCATCCTGTGCCTGCGCCATATTTTTCGGCGGCAATGTGTGGGACGGATGTGCGGCGGCACTGATCGCCGTGGCAATCTGGTTTCTTGATTTCTCTTTTCGTAAATGGATACCAAGCCAGATGTTGTATCTGCTGTTTGCGGCATTTATCATGGGAACGCTTGCGATGAGTTTTCGGTTTACCGGATTGCCGTTTCATGCAGATAAGATCATGATCGGAGACATCATGCTTTTGATCCCCGGACTGCTCATGACGAACGCAGTGCGTGATGTCTTTTCCGGGGATACGATATCTGGCATGTTAAGGCTCTGTGAATCTCTGCTGATGGCAGGAATGATCGCGGCAGGGACGGTTGGTGCGATACTTTTGATGGGAGGTCTTGCGGGATGAGAACGGAAATCATTCAGGTGATCTGTGCAGTGATAAGCTCGTTCGGATTTTCCTTTGTCTTTCATCAGAAAAGGGACAAGCTCGCGGCAGCGTCGTTTGGAGGTGGTCTGACCTGGCTGTTTTATCTGTTGATCGCAGACTATGTAAACGGGGAATTTGCGGCATATTTTCTTTCTGCCGTGTTTGCGGCGTTTTATGCGGAATTTATGGCGCGTGTGAAAAAAGCTCCGGCGACGATCTTTATGATACCGGCGTTAGTGCCGCTCATTCCGGGAGGAAGCCTTTATTATACGATGGAATATCTGATCGAAAGAGAGATGGAAATGATGAAGAGCAAAGCGGCAGAAACTGCAATGCTGGCGCTTGCCATTGCTATGGGGATCACGGTTGTTATCATGCTTCTGGATCTGTTTACACTGTTGATACGGGCAGTGAAACACGGATCTGCGAAAAAATGTTGAAAACAGGCAGGGCTTATGCTATAATAAGCAAAGTTGTGGTAATTTATACGTGATGCAGGAGGTGTGATTCGTGGCAGTATTGAAGACAATCGTTGAAATTGTATTTATAATCATTTGTATTTTTTTGACAGTGGTGATATTACTTCAGGAAGGAAAATCTGCAGGGCTCGGCGCAATCAGCGGTGCGGCAGATACCTATTGGGGAAAGAATAAAGGACGTTCGATGGAAGGTATGTTGGTGAAGCTTACAAGACTTGGAGTTATTTTATTCCTTGTGCTTGCAGCAGTGCTGAATATCGGAAGTTTCTAAACATAAGAAAGCTGTCGCAGAAGCGGCAGCTTGTTTTTGTAATGGAGAGGATGGCAGATGGATAACGAACTGTTTGAACAGAGAAAACGGATGATCTATGATTTTATATGTGATGAACTATATGTTCCGATGAAGCTAAAGGAGCTTGCGATCCTGATGCAGGTACCCAAGAAAGACCGCGCTGAGCTTATGCGCGTCATGGATGCACTGGTGGAAGAAGGTAAGGTGGAGCTCACCAAAAAAGGAAAGTATATAAAATCAGAGAAAAAATATGAGACGGGTGTTTTTACCAGCCATCCGAGAGGCTTTGGCTTTGTTACCATCGAAGGCATTGAGGAAGATATCTTTATCCCGGCGGAACAGGTAAACGGGGCAATGCATATGGACAAAGTGCAGCTTGTCATTGCTCCGACGACGAATGGAAAACGCAGAGAGGGAATGATCACGAAGATCCTTTCCCACGGCATGAATGAAATAGTCGGAACCTATGAAGACAACAAGACCTTTGGTTTTGTAGTGCCGGATAATCCCAAGATCGCAAAAGATATTTTTATCCCGAAAGAGCGTTCTATGGGTGCGGTGACCGGACACAAGGTCATTGTTGTGATCACGGATTACGGGAAGGATAAAAAGAAGCCGGAGGGAAAAGTGACGGAGATCATCGGGCATATCAATGATCCGGGTGTGGATATCATGTCACTCGTAAAGGCGTATAATATTCCGGTTGAATTTTCAGGAAAGATTATGCATCAGGTTGAGAATGTATCCAATGAAGTGAGTGAGGCGGACATGGCAGGACGTCTGGATCTGCGCGACTGGCAGATGGTGACGATTGACGGCGAGGATGCAAAAGATCTTGATGATGCGGTATCTCTGACAAAAGAGGGAGATTTATACCGTTTGGGCGTTCATATCGCAGATGTGAGCAACTATGTACAGGAACACAGCGCACTTGATGTTGAGGCGGAGGAACGAGGAACCAGTGTCTACCTTGTAGACCGTGTGATCCCAATGCTGCCGCACAAGCTTTCTAACGGAATCTGCTCGTTGAATGCGGGAGAGAACCGGCTGGCGCTTAGCTGTATAATGATGATTGATGAAAAAGGAAAGGTCGTAGACCACAAGATCGCGGAGACGGTCATTAAAGTAGACCGAAGGATGAGTTACACGAGTGTGAAAAAGATCCTTGCAGATCATGATGAGTCAGAACGTGCGGAGTACAAAGAACTTGTTCCAATGTTTGAAATGATGGAGCATGTGGCTTCTATTTTGCGTAAAAAGCGTATGAAACGCGGGTCGATCGATTTTGATTTTCCGGAGACGAAGATTATTTTGGATAAAAAGGGACGACCGATTGACATAAAACCATATGAGCGGAATGTGGCGACTAAGATGATCGAGGATTTTATGCTGATCGCGAATGAGACGGTGGCACAGGATTATTTCTGGCAGGAAGTGCCGTTCGTTTACCGGACGCATGAGAATCCGGACGAGGAAAAGATCAAAAAACTCTCCACGTTCATCAATAATTTTGGATATACACTGCACATTGGTTCCGATGAAGTGCATCCGAAGGAGCTGCAGAAGCTGCTTTCAAAGATCGAGGGGACGGAAGAAGAGGCACTGATCAGTCGTCTGACACTGCGTTCCATGAAACAGGCAAAATACACAACCGATTGTACCGGACACTTTGGACTGGCAACAAATTATTACTGCCATTTCACATCTCCGATCCGCCGATATCCAGATCTTCAAATTCACCGTATTATTAAGGACTGTCTCAGAGGACGTATGAATGCGAGAAAGATCGAGCATTATGAAAAGATCCTGCCTGAAGTGGCAAAACATTCGAGTGAGATGGAGCGGCGTGCGGATGAGGCGGAGCGCGAGACGGACAAGTTAAAGAAAGTACAGTATATGAAAGAACGCTTAGGGCAGGAGTTTACCGGTGTGATCTCCGGTGTGACGGCGTGGGGGCTTTATGTGGAACTGCCGGATACGATCGAAGGACTGGTGCATGTGACTGCCTTAGAGGGAGATTACTTCCATTTTTCAGAGGAAACCTATGAATTGATCGGAGAACACACGAATATACATTATAAACTGGGGCAGACCGTGAATGTTATTGCAGTGGATGCCGATGAAATCATGCGTACCATAGACTTTAAGCTGGCATAAAGGGGGGAGAGCAGATGGCAAAGGATAATTTTAAACTGATCGCAAACAATAAAAAAGCGCGTCATGATTATTTTTTAGAGGAGACTTATGAAGCCGGCATTAGTCTGCACGGCACGGAGGTTAAGTCACTCCGTATGGGGAAATGCAGCATCAAAGAAGCGTTTATCCATATTGAAAACGGGGAGGTCATCCTCTACGGAATGCATATCAGCCCATATGAAAAGGGCAATATCTTCAACAAAGATCCGCTTCGGCCGAAGAAGCTTTTGATGCATAAAAAAGAAATCTTGAAGCTTCAGGGCAAGATGAAAGAAAAAGGTTATACGATCGTTCCGGTGCAGGTATATTTTAAAGGAAGTCTGGTCAAAGTACAGATTGCGCTGGCAAAAGGAAAGAAGCTTTATGACAAGCGGCAGGATATTGCGAAAAAGGATCAGCGCAGAGAAGCGGAACGCGATTTCAAAGTGCGTAATCTTGGATAATATGGCAAAAAAAGCGGAGAGAAAATCGACCTTGGGCTATTGACTGGGATTAAGAATGCCGATATAATAAGTAACAGAGCTTCTGGTAAAATTTTATCAGGGGTAGTAAAGGTTTCGACAGGGGTTTTGAAGCTGGAGAAGCGAGCCGCAGGGTGATGCGTTAAATTCCAAAATTAAAATTAAACGCTAACAATAATAAAGAATTAGCTCTTGCTGCCTAATTGCAGCATGTGTCTGCTCTAGTGCACCTACACATTAGAAGTCAGGCATCAACGATGTAGGAAACGACGTATGCAAAGCTTTGCGCATACGGGCGTATTATGAAGCTACTGAAAGCAGTACCGTGTCTGTACGGGACTGCCGGAGGGAATGTTAATATATAGACTACGCTCGTAGAAGTACAGGGGATAGGTCTTTGGACACGGGTTCGATTCCCGTCTACTCCATCGGGAATTCTGGCATTTGCCGGGGTTCCCGAATTTTTTTGTTGTGGCAGCGAGGAGGATAGTGGTCATAATCTGCTTAAACAGCATATAATAGGCTGAGTGTATCATGATCAAAGATCAGGAGGCAGATCTATGACAAAAATCTGGGCACACCGTGGTGCATCCGGTTACGCACCGGAAAATACGATGGAAGCATTCCGGCTGGCGGATCGGATGAAAGCGGATGGGATTGAGCTGGATGTCCAGCTTACAAAAGATGGAGAGGTTATTGTACTGCATGATGAAGTCATTGACCGGGTGAGTAATGGAAAGGGGTACGTTAAAAATTATACGCTTTCGGAGCTTAAAAAATTTACTTTTGCAGGAAAGCATCCGGAGTACAAAAATGTGAGGATTCCGACACTGCGGGAAGTTCTTGCATTTGCAAAAAAGACAAGCATGACGGTTAATATTGAGTTAAAGACAGGCGTGTTTTTCTATGAAGGACTGGCAGAAAAAACGATTGCGCTGGTGAAAGAAGCGGCGATGGAGGATCGGGTGATCTATTCATCGTTTAATCATTATACGATCCGTGATATCAAAAACTTAGATCCGCAGGCAAAGACTGGTCTGCTTTATGCGGACGGATATATTGATATGCCGGTCTATGGTGCTGCGCTAGGCGTGGATGCATTGCATCCGGCGCTTTATAATCTTCAGTACCCGGATTTTTTAAGAGACTGCAGAAAAAAGCATTTAAAAGTGCATGTGTGGACAGTCAATAAAGAGAAATATATGAAAAAGATGTATGATATGGGAGTAGATGCGATCATCACGAATTATCCGGATAAAGCACGAAATGTAAAAGAGCGTATGCGGAAAGAAGATCCGCATACGCCTCATGAATTTTTCAGTAGGTAAAAATTAAATAATGTGTTTAGAACGGTTGGCAAGCAGCCTTGCTCCGTTTACGATCATAAGAATTCCTGCTGCGATGCCTCCGGCTAATACGCAGATCCCAATGATCAGAGAGGAAGCACCGGTGGAACCGATGGTCTTGTAAGTTTTTTCGTCCATGTGAAATACCCTCCTTATGCATGATCTAAACCAGTATTTCTTTTATTATACAATAAAGTGGCAAAGAAAGAAAGTTATTTTGAGATGCTGTGTCAGATGAGGAAAAAAATCATCTGAATATTGCAAAATGATAAATGAGATGATACCATTATAAAAAGGAATATGAAATACATGAGCCGGCCCTGTAAAGAATCGCAGGGGCGGTTCTTATATCTTATCTTTTTGTTGTGAGGGACATAGATGCATTATTTACCAATCAATAAAGTAAAAGAGGGAATGATCCTTGGACGGGATATATATGATTTTACGAATAAAATCCTGCTACACCGGGGGAAGGCGTTGACGGAACATCTGATCACACGTCTTTTGGGTTACGGATATCAAGGTCTTTATATCGATGATGAGCTTACAGAGGATCTGGAAATAGAAGAGATCCTGTGTATGGAACTGCGGGCAAAAGCATTGTCCGCAATACAGAAGCTTGATGTAGACGGGGCACGGGATGTTGCGAAAGAGATCGTAGACAGCATTCTCTTATCGGGTCAGGTGTCATTGGATATGATCGATCTGCGTTCGTTTGATGATTACACCTATTTTCATTCACTGAATGTGGCGGTGCTTGCGACGATCATTGGAATGGGAATGGAATATTCGAAGCAGGAGCTGGAGGATCTGTGCGTGGCTGGTATGTTCCATGATATCGGAAAATGTGCTGTTCCGCAGGAGATCTTAAATAAACCGGGGAGACTTACCGCGGAGGAATTTGCTGTCATTAAGCAGCATCCGCAGAAATCCTATGATTTTTTAAGTGACAGGCTTGATATTACATCCAATATCAGAATGGGTGTGCTGTGCCATCATGAGAATGAGGACGGAACAGGATATCCGCTTGGCATTACAGGAGACCGGATTCATCCGTTTGCGAAAATACTGCATGTTGTGGATGTTTATGATGCGCTTTCGAGCAAACGTCCGTATAAAAAGGCATATGCGCGGTCAGAGGTATTAGAGTATCTGATGGGAGGCAGCATGTCCATGTTTGATGAGAATATCATCGGGTTATTTCTGAAATATGTGCCAATCTATCCAAAAGGATGTGGCGTGATCCTTTCCGATGGACGGGAAGGCATTGTTTGTGAGAATAATAAAGAATCCAGCTTAAGACCCAGGATACGGCTGGTGACAGGAGAAGAGATCGATTTAATGGATGTTGAGCGGTATAGTACACTTACGATCTTAAAACAGTATGATGAGGAAGCACTGACTGCGGAGGAAATAGAGCGAATCGAGCAGGAACGGAAGGGACTGAACGATCAGTTGAGAACAAGATAAAAGAGAGGAAATTATCATGGGAAAAAAGGAACAGGCAGAGGAATTATTCACACAGGGTTATAACTGCGCACAGGCAGTAGTTCTGGCGTATGCGGATCAGACGGGAATGGAACGGGAGACGGCAGCAAGGCTTGCGTCATCTTTTGGCGGCGGCATGGGATGTTTAAGAGAGGTCTGCGGTGCGGTCAGCGGAATGTTTATGGTGGCAGGAGCATTATACGGCTATGACGATCCGAAAGCACCGGAAGAAAAAAAAGAACACTACCAGAGGATACAGGAACTTGCGGCAAAGTTTAAAGAAAAAAACGGCTCGATCGTCTGTCGGGAACTGCTTGGATTGGATGGAGGTGCAAAGCGTTCTACTCCGGAACTGAGGACAGCGGAGTATTATAAAAAACGTCCGTGCAAAGAGCTGGTCGGGATGGCAGCAGATATTCTGGAAGCATCCATGCGGGAATGGGACGAAAAAAACGGGGATAAATAGATAAGAGCAGGAGAAAGAGTATGAAGATCATAAAAAGAAGCGGCGCAGAAGCAGTATTTGACATCTCAAAGATCATTACCGCGATCGATAAGGCAAATCATGAGGTGGTACAGGGAGAGAGACTGACCATGGAGGAGATTCATGATATTGCGCAGTACATTGAGGATGCCGGGGCGGATATGATGCGTTCCTTAAATGTGGAGGAGATTCAGGATCTGGTCGAAGACAGGATCATGGAGAAACGAGCATTTTCGGTTGCGCGCAAGTATATCACATATCGTTATCAGAGAGCGCTGGTGCGTAAATCAAATTCAACGGATGAACAGATCCTAAGTCTGATCGAGTGCAATAACGAAGAGGTAAAGCAGGAAAATTCCAACAAAAACTCAACAGTAAACAGCGTTCAGAGAGACTATATGGCGGGTGAGGTAAGCAAGGACATCACCAAACGTTTTCTGTTGCCGCGTGATATTGTGCATGCGCATGAACAGGGAATCATCCATTTTCATGACGCGGATTATTTTGCACAGCATATGCATAACTGTGATCTGGTCAATTTAGAGGACATGCTGCAAAACGGAACCGTGATCAGCGGAACACGGATCGACAAACCACATTCTTTTTCCATTGCGTGTAACATAGCAACACAGATCATTGCCCAGGTCGCAAGCTCTCAGTATGGCGGACAGAGTATTTCGCTGGCGCATTTAGTGCCGTTTGTGGATGTGAGCAGACAGAAGATCCGCGCGGAAGTTCTTGAGACTTTACGAGAGGCGGGCAGTGAGCTTTCTAAAGAAAAAATAGAGCGGATCGTAGAGCGCAGACTGCGCAAGGAAATCCAAAAAGGAGTACAGACGATCCAGTACCAGGTTGTGACGCTGATGACGACCAATGGGCAGTCTCCGTTTGTCACCGTGTTTATGTATCTCAATGAGGCAAAGAATGAGCAGGAAAAGGCAGATCTTGCGCTGATCATTGATGAGGTTTTAGAACAGCGGTATCAGGGTGTGAAAAACGAGGATGGTGTCTGGGTAACACCGGCATTTCCGAAGCTGATCTATGTCCTGGAAGAAGACAATATCCATGAGGATTCAAAGTATTATGAACTGACAAAGAAGGCGGCACGCTGTACAGCAAAGCGTATGGTTCCGGATTATATCTCCGAAAAAAAGATGAAAGAATTAAAAGATGGAAACTGTTTTCCGGTAATGGGATGCCGCAGTGCGCTCAGTGTGTGGAAAGACGAGAATGGAAATCCGAAATTTTACGGCCGCTTCAATCAGGGCGTTGTTACATTAAACCTTGTGGATATCGCACTTTCTGCGGAAGGGGATTTTGAAAAATTCTGGAAGATATTTGATGAACGTCTTGATCTCTGTTACCGGGCACTGATGATCCGGCATGAACGCTTAAAAGGAACTGTATCGGATGTGGCACCGATCTTATGGCAGCATGGTGCACTTGCGCGGCTGCAAAAAGGAGAAACGATTGACCGGCTTTTATACGGAGGCTATTCCACGATCTCATTGGGTTATGCGGGACTTTGCGAATGTACGCGATATATGACCGGAAAATCCCACACCGATCCGAGCGCGACGCCGTTTGCTTTAAAAGTCATGGAATATATGAACAAAGCATGCGAGCGCTGGAAAAATGAGACAAATATCGGGTTCAGTATCTATGGCACACCGCTTGAGAGCACAACTTATAAGTTTGCAAAATGTCTGCAGAAAAGGTTTGGGGTTGTAAAAGGTGTGACGGATAAAAACTATATCACAAACAGTTACCATGTTCATGTGACAGAAGATATTGATGCTTTTTCGAAGCTGAAATTTGAGTCGCAGTTTCAGGCACTTTCCACAGGCGGTGCGGTGAGCTATGTGGAAGTTCCGAATATGCAGGATAATCTGGAAGCAGTGCTTGACATTATGAAATTTATTTACAATAACATTATGTATGCGGAGCTAAATACCAAGAGTGACTACTGTCAGGTGTGCGGCTATGACGGAGAGATCCGGGTTGTATCGGATCAGGAAGGAAAACTGATCTGGGAATGTCCGCACTGCCACAATATCGATCAGTCCAGAATGAATGTGGCAAGGAGAACCTGTGGCTACATTGGCAGTCAGTTCTGGAATCAGGGCAGGACACAGGAGATAAAGGAACGTGTGCTGCACTTATAAAGCGGACAAAAGAGGATTATCGGTGGGTAATCCTCTTTTTACACAAAATTTTGTTGGATAGGAGGCGGAATATGAATTATTCAGCAGTCAAATACTATGATATTGCAAACGGGATCGGGGTACGTACTTCGCTTTTCGTGTCCGGGTGCAGAAACCACTGCAAAGGCTGTTTCCAACCGGAAACATGGGATTTTTGTAATGGAAAGCCATTTGATAAGGAAACGGAACAAGAAATACTCGAATCGTTAAAACCGGATTATATCAAAGGACTGACGCTGCTTGGCGGAGATCCGTTTGAACCGGAAAATCAAGAGGCACTGGTGCCTTTTTTAAACAAAGTGAGGCAGCAGTTTCCACAGAAAACGATCTGGGCTTATACAGGTTATATTTTGGATAAAGATTTAATGGAGGGCGGAAAATGCTTCACCGCGGATACACCAGAAATGTTAAAACAGATTGATGTTTTAGTGGATGGTCCTTTTGTGGAAGAGGAAAAAGATATTACGTTAAAATTCAAAGGTTCTGCCAATCAGCGTGTGATCGACATGAAAAAATTCCGGAAGGAAGGCGTGATTGAAACATTGTGGTAACAGGCAAAAATGGGGGCGACAAGATATGGGAAAAAAGATCTATCAGGTGGACGGGTTTGTTTTTTATGAGAAAAAGCAGGCGGAGCGGGCAAAAAAAGAAGCTGCAGGTGTAAAATACCTGAAAGAAAAGATCAATATGGAACAGCCAGAGGCGGTTCTGTCTGTTTACAATAAGACAGTGGAAGAAAATTTGTTTGAAACGCCGGTGGGACTGGCGTATTTGCGGGAATTGCAGGAGTATCTTGAGAAGATACCTTATATTGCCGGAAAGGATATCCTGCCGATTACGGTAAAAAGTGTACAGACGGAAAAAGGGGATTTCAAAAAACGTTATCAGAATCTGTGCGCAGCCTGCATCGTGCTGGTCATTATGGTGGTGTCCATGTTTGCGATCACGCTGACGAGTGATTCTCCGACAGTTCTCAATTACGAGAAAAAACTGGTGAACCGCTATGCGGCATGGGAGCAGGACTTGAGCGAACGGGAACAAAAACTGGGAGCAGAGACGCAGCAGTAAAAAACACAGATTTGACATAAATTGCTGATATAGTATCTGCAAAATGAGGTGACAGACAATGAATAAATTAAAGATTTTAGTTGTGGATGATGAGAGCAGAATGCGTAAACTGGTACGGGATTTTCTTGTAAAACAGAATTTTGATGTGGTGGAAGCAGGAGATGGAGAAGAAGCGCTTAACCTGTTTTATCAGGATAAGGACATCGTACTCGTTATACTGGATGTTATGATGCCGAAGATGAACGGCTTTGAGGTGTGCAGAGAGATCAGAGAAACCTCAAAAGTGCCGATCATCATGCTGACTGCGAAAAGTGATGAGAGCGACGAGCTGCAGGGATTTGATCTTGGTGTGGATGAATATATTTCAAAACCGTTCAGCCCGAAAATTTTAGTGGCGCGTGTGGAGGCGATCCTGCGGCGCACGAATAAGGCAGCAGGAGAGGAGATCATTGAAACAGGCGGAATCCGTATGGATAAGACGGCACATATGGTCATGGTCGATGGTGAACACATTGAGCTTAGTTTTAAGGAGTTTGAACTGCTGGCGTATTTTATGGAAAATGAGGGCATTGCACTCTCAAGAGAAAAGATCTTGAATCATGTTTGGAATTATGATTACTTTGGAGATGCCAGAACGATCGACACACATGTAAAAAAAC
>CAYMCM010000042.1:0-21504 GCA_964388945.1 uncultured Roseburia sp. | reverse complement strand
ATTCTATTCCTACATATACAAAATAATAAATCATATACTTGTACCTCACTAACACTTTATATTATAACAAAAAAAGAAGCATGGCAATTATTTCTGCCATGCTTTTCCTTTTATGGACAAAATCTGAACCACTGCCAAAACGCTTCCCAAAATTCCATCTTTCCGCGCCTCCTTTGTTTTTGATACCAAAAAATTACCAAAAACAATTCCCAAAAACTGTCGCGCGGTTTCGTTGGTTTCGTCGGTTTCGGTCGATTTTTTACGACTGAAAACACCACAGTTCTTTTTTCTGCCAGATCGGCTTTCTGTATTTGTGTCGAAAAATATTGTATGTAGACATGACCACCAGTTTTCTCGTTGTCATAACAAAAAAACAGACCTCTTTTAGGTCTGCTTAAAGTACGGGTTATTATGTTAATCAAATTTTATCATTACATTCAATGCATGATCAACATCTGCTGCCTGCTCAATTGCCTCAGATAAATCATCGAGTTTAAACTCATGTGTAATCAACTTTTCGATATCCCACTGTCCTGATTTCATAATTTCCATCACATCTGCAACATCCTGCGGTGTATAACCACCACTCCCAATAATGGATCTTTGTCCAAAAGTAAGACCAAGGATATCTATTTCTCTTTTATTGGTTCCAACAGCCACCATTACCATTCGGCTATTATATTTCCCATATTTTTCATATGCCGTAAGAACTGTGTCTGCTCCGGCGGCATCAATCCAAATGTCACAATCTATTGCTTCACCATTTACTCCCACACTCTTTCCGAGCATATCTGTTAATCCAAACAGCTCATTGTCTGACTTGTTGTTGTATACATCAAATCCGAGCTCCATGCACTTATTTAATCTAAAATCTGAATAATCACAAATAACAACCTGACTGCAGCCAAAATATTTAAGTGCTATTGCTGCTGCAATACCGATTGTTCCCGCACCAAATACAACAGCTTTTTGTCCTTTTTGGGGCAAACCTCTCCTTGCTGCTCTGCACCCCACAGTAAAAGGTTCTATTAATGCCGCGGCTTTATCCGAAATACTATCATCAACATGATATATAGATTCTTCCCACTTAGGATTCGGACAATAAATATATTCCGAAAATGCTCCGATTGTTCCTGCGTTTTTTCTGTCTCCGGTTACTAATAACGGATATGGATACACCCTGTCTCCAATCTTCACATCTGTCACATTTTTTCCAACAGAGAATACCCGGCATATTGTTTCATGTCCAAATTCTCCACCTGCGGTTATACGATGTCCTAATCCCAGACCGTGATGATAAACTGCCACATATGTTCCACAAATACTGGAATATATATTTTTTAAAACAATCCCATCATCACCGCATACATAATCATCCAAATTTGCTATTTCTATGTTTCGAATCCCTTGATACAATGCCGCTTTCATAATTACCTCCATTATTTTTACAATTGTTAATTTAATGTAATTGTAGTATTATTTATTTAAAATGAACACTACAAAAAACTAAGGAGTGTAATGATAATGAATACGGCAGGCAATAAACGTTATATTGAAACAGATGGTAAAATACAAAACTCTTTTCTCATGCTTCTCAAAAAAAAGCAAATAAATGAAATCTCCGTAAATGACATCTGCAAATTGGCACATATTGCAAGACCATCCTTTTATTCTCACTACGAAGATATTAACGATTTAATAATGAAAATAGAAGATGAGAAATCCTCCTATATAGGCACAATTCTCACAACAGCTAATCCTCTGTCGATAAATGATTTTATAAAATATTTAAGCTATGTAAAAGCGAACAAAAACTTTTACACAGCTTATTTCAAGTGTGAAAACAACTCACATATTTCGGAGCACATGATGCAGCAATACCTTTCCATAAATCAAATGAATCCTACACCTTTATTAAAATATCATATGCTTTTTTTTATGGCAGGATTAAAAGCCATCGTTTCTGACTGGCTGAACAAAAATTGTCCCGAATCTGTTGAGCAAATGTCTCAGATACTGATGGAACAATATTCACTTTTTTCTTTCTGCCTATTTTAATTCCAAATGTTCGATCATGTTGGAAACAAATTCGGCATTGGTCGGACGCCCGATCTGCTCACTCCAAGTATAGGGATAATACAAAATCAGTTTCTTCATATCGGCTTCCTTCCAGGTATATTCAATCGCATCACGTATGCTTTTCTCAACACCGCCGATGGACACGCCGTTTCGTTCTGCCACTACCGGGTAAATGTCATTTGTGATCTGCAATTTTCTGCGTTCTTTGTTTTCCATTCCTATGCTGATCGCTTCTGCCAGAAAATAAGTTCCTCTTTTTTGCGTTGTAAATCCGATTTTTTCCAGTTCTTTGCGTATGTACACACGCTGGTATTCTCTTTCTTTTTCCATACTGTACTCTGCAGCCAGAACCTGCGTATGATCCGACGTCTTATTCTTATAGTACGGAAATGTCATCTGAATAATCTCCAGCACATTTTCCGGCGAATATGCGCCGTTGTGCTTCTGATACACAAAATCGGAACCGAGTTCGCGTACACAACTTAAAACCGACTCCGAGCTTGTGTTCGTGACGGTGATGATTTCCGGAAGCCGATCCAGCTTTGCCCGCATCTCCTCTAACAGATGCATCCCGTCTCCTTCTTCCAGCTCCAGATCCAGAAGCATTACATCCACTTTCATACTTAAAAGCATCTGCATTGCTTCACTCTGACTGCCTGTCTTTCCTGCCAGCGAAAATGCTGCATTGTTGTGTATTGCCACCTGAAAAGACCGGCAAACCATTTCATCATCCTCTACCATTAAAATCTTTATCATTCCTGTTTCATTCCACTTTCTTACATACTGCTCAATCCCCGTATATATAGATATTGTACGCAAGAAGCATACGCCCTTCTCTATACTTTTCACGTATTTTGTAAGATTTTGGGTATAACATGCCGTTTCTTACTCTCCGATATCTTCTACCACGCCCACAAAAACCGGAAGATTTGTCTCATTTTCCACAATCGCATAGACAAATGGGCGTGTCAGGTATACCTCTTTTGGCTCTTCCTGCACCGCTGTCTCTCGCGCCACCTCTACTACCGTTGCCGCTCCTGCCTTTGTACCGCGGGTATCCACTTTGATATGCGTTCTATGGAGCACTCTGCCAATCCAGGTCTTTTCGTCTTCATCTGCAAAGATTCCCTGAAAATCTGCCTGATCTTCATCAAACGCACGCGGCATACCGAGCGCTTCTAACGCATCCGAAAGTTCTAAACTTGTATCGCTCTCAAATGCCGGAAGTTTTGTATACACCTTTTCTTCCTGACTGTCTGCCACCAATTTCAAAAAAGTTGTTCCGTCCAGTTGATTTACATAATCATCTATGCTTATTTCTTCATCCGGTAAAAGCGCTACAAAGGAGTAGCCATCCTTATACGCCTTCAGAAATCCCGTTTCATGATCTCCGCAGATATATTCCCACTCGGTCGCTGCCATGAGATCAACTTTCTTTGTCGTACCATCCGCACAGATAAATTCCTCATCTTCTAAAATGTCGTTCTCATTATATTCTGTCCACCATTCCGCATCAAATGACGATGCATTGATCAGATACATTTTCGCATCCTTTGGTATCTCATCGAGTATTTCTGGAATATTGCCGTCTGTCTTTTCACTTACCCAGTCATTAATATCAGCCACAGTGCTTTTATCAAATGGAGCCGAAAAAATATCAGCCCTGAAATCCACGCTGTTTTTTTCCAGAAATTCCTGCTTCGGCTCTTGTCCATCTGTTCCCGATTGAAACCAGATGGAATTCGCTCCTATATAAGATGCGCCTTCACTATTTGAAAGTCCCTCCGTAAAACTCAAAAGACCGCTGCGCCCTTCTTCCCCGGAAAGCCCTCCATACAACACCTGCTCCATCTGTTTTTGAGTCTCTCCGTCTGCGCCGGTTCTTGTCATTTCAAGTGCCGTCATCACCGAAAGCGGTGATACCATCGTATTTTTTGCATCCTTACCCGAAAACTCTCTGCTTTCTTTCAGCAGATGAACGGAAAAATCCGCATACGACATAGAAAATGCCTCCGTAACGTTTTCCTTCACCTTTGTCTTCTCCTTCTGATACTGACCAGATAGATTCTTCATTTCATTTTTTCCTTCCGATCCTGTTTTGGAACATCCCATCAGAGATGCCATAAGACACAGACTTCCGATCCCTGATATGAGAATATTTTTTTTGATCCTTTTACTTTTCATAACTTTTTTCCTCCATACGAAAAATGCACCCGAAGCTTTGCTTTGATAAACGGTCATCCCTACAAAAAAAGACTTACTGCGCCCTTTTGTTACCTGAATTATAGCGTAACATAAGTTCCTGCGCAATAAGCCTTTTTCTTTTCCTGCTGTGTACCTAGTCCGTGAGCAGATTCTGCATACTCTTCAGTCCAATCAGAAGCGTTGATGCATTATGGAGCAGTGCCGAAGCTGCCGGCTGCAAAATGCCGCCTACTCCAAGTACAATAAGACCTGTATTAAATCCGACGATCATTCGGTAATTTTTATGTATCCGTTTCATCAGACTGTCACTTAAAAGTTTCAGCGTCACGATCTGATACAGATTGTCCGCACCGATGGTAATATCCGCGATCTCCTTTGCAATCTCTGCGCCGTCGCGGATGGCGATTCCTACATCCGCCGCAGAAAGTGCCGGTGAATCGTTAATCCCGTCACCGATCATAATAACTTTTCTGCCTTTTTCCTTTTCTTTTTCCACGTAGCCTGCCTTGTCCTCCGGAAGCACTTCGGAATAATATTCGTCCACGCCTACCCGCTTTGCGATCGCACGTGCAGTTCTGTCACTGTCCCCGGTCATCATGACCACTTTGGATATTCCGGCTTTCTTTAAAGAATTTACCACTGCCTCTGCTTCTTCCCTGAGCGGATCTTCAATACAGATGACTGCCGCAAGCTTCCCTTCCATTGCAAGATACAAATGGGAATATTCCTTCGGCAGCCTTTCAAAACGCTCCTGCATACCAAGCGGAATCTGGCATTTTTCATCTTCAAAGACAAAATGATAGCTTCCGATGATCGCACGTTTTCCATCAATCGTCGTGGAAATACCATGCGCAACAAGATACTCTACTTTGGTATGCATTTCCTCATGTGCAAGATCTTTGCGTGCCGCCGCGTCCACAACTGCTTTTGCCATCGAATGCGGGAAATGCTCCTCCATGCACGCCGCGATACGGAGCAGTTCATCCGGAGACTGCCCGTTAAATGATACCACTTCCGCAACCGTCGGTTCTGCCTTTGTGAGCGTACCGGTCTTGTCAAAAACGATCGTATCTGCCTCTGCGATCGCTTCAAGGTACTTTCCGCCTTTTACCGTAATGTTATAAAGGCTTGCCTCACGGATCGCTGAAAGCACCGAGATCGGCATTGCAAGTTTTAACGCGCAGGAAAAATCGACCATCAGTACCGAAAGTGCTTTGGTCACATTTCTTGTAAACAGATAAACAAGCCCTGTTCCTGCCAGTGTATAAGGAACCAGACGATCCGCTAAATGCTCTGCTCTGCCCTCGGATGCTGATTTTAATTTCTCGGATTCTTCGATCATGGTGACAATCTTTTCAAACCGGCTTGAACCGCCGACTTCTTTTACCCTGACTGTCACTTCGCCTTCCTCCACGACCGTTCCCGCATACACGGAACTTTCCGTTGTCTTGCGCACCGGAACAGACTCTCCCGTTAAGGATGCCTGATTGACCATTGCCTCGCCGTCCGTCACCAGACCATCGAATGGAATGACATTTCCCATATGGACAATGACCTGATCTCCTTCCCTGATGTCAGAAGCCGGAACTAATATTTCCTGATCCTCCGTCTTCAACCAGACTCTGCTCACATTCAAAGACATGGTTCTTGCCAGATCGTCCACGGACTTCTTATGTGTCCACTCACCAAGCAATTCTCCGATGCCGAGCAAGAACATTACCGATCCCGCAGTATTAAAATCACCGCGCAGCATCGAAATACTGATTGCTGTCGCATCTAAGACCGGAACTTCAATCTTTCGCTCTAAAAGCGTCTTTACGCCTTCCTTTATATATTTGACGGACATGAGTCCGGTATAGCATACCCGCAGCGGATACGGCAGCAGGAATTTTCTTGCATAATGAAAAAGCACCTTATAAAGCAGCTTATCCTGATACTCCTGATTAAATTTTCTTCCGGAATTTTCGACAAGTCCAGCCGGCATCTCTACATCTTCATAATGAAAATTTTTCAGTCTGTCGATGATCTCTTTCCGGTCACCGACATAGCAGATGATCGCATCTCCGGTGCGTTCCCGTACCTGCACCGAGGTCACATATTTAAAACTGTGCAGATAATATAATAACGTATCTGCCTGTTCAAAGGTCATCCGTTTTTGAACCATATGAACACGCATACGTCCTTTGATCTCATGCTTGATTTGAAATTTCAAATTGATCCACTCCTTAGAAAAACACCTGCAGAATCCTGCAGGCGTTCTTTATTTGTCCAGATATTTATATTATGCTTCGATTTCTTCGTTTTCTTCTTCTGCGCCGGTATATGTTTCTTCTTCCACATCATCGATCACTTCTGCTTCCGCAGCAACCGCACGCTCTTCGTTCTGCTGTTTTGCTTCCGCATAGATGTCACCCGCATTTTCCTGAACCGTAGCCGCGGTCTTCATCACACAGTCTTTTGCTCTCAAAAACGCTGCGGTACAACCAGTGTATACTTTCTTTGCATCCTTGCTGGAGAGTGCTTTGATACCCGCAGTACCAAACAAAACTCCTGCTGCAAAAATGCCTGTTTTTGCCCAATTAATCTTTTCAAAACACTTTAACATCTCTTTTTTCCTCCGTATCATTTTCTCTATAATTTACCACAATATTAATTCGCCCAGCTTGTATTTTCAAGGCTTTTTTCGTTAATGATATTTTTTATCACTTCCCAGTTCTTCAATATATATCTGCCGATCACAGGATCATACATAATCCCAAGATTTTTTTCGATCTCTTTATAACAATAATCCAGATCATGCGCGATCCGGTAACAGCGGCTGGAATTCATGGCATCTATAGAATCACAGATTGCAATAATCCGTGCCCCGACCGGGATCTGTTCTGCTTTTAACCCAAGCGGATAACCCATGCCGTCAAAACGTTCATGATGACACAGTACGATGTGCTTTAGTTCGCTTAAATGACGAGATTTGCTTAAAATATCCGCACCAATGACCGGATGCTTTTTTATCAGTTCCCATTCCTCTTTGTTCAGCCGCTCCTTTTTATTTAAGACCGCATCCGGGATTCCGATTTTCCCTATGTCATGCAGATGCGCCGCGATATGAATCCGCTCGGCATCCTCATCCTTCATTCCGATCAGCCGGCATACCGCAAATGCCATATCACTGACCCGTTTAGAATGTCCTGCTGTATACGGACTTTTGGCATCCAGCGCACTGACCAGACACTCAATGATCTCATGATAATCAATATCTCCGTAATAAAAATTTTTTTCATCTTACAAGCCTCCGTATTTTCTGTCTTTTATATCTCCTACCCCAATGCCACATCAAGCGTCATCATGACCGTAAATCCTGCTGCGAAAAAAAGCGTTCCCACATTCGAATGTGCACCTTCTGACATTTCCGGAATTAATTCTTCCACCACGACATAGATCATTGCTCCTGCTGCGAAGCTGAGCAGATACGGAAGTACCGGAACGATAACTCCCGCCGCCGCTACGGTGCAAAGTGCCCCGATCGGTTCCACGATACCGGAAAGCACGCCGTAAAAAAATGCCTTACTTTTCTTCATCCCCTCCGAACGAAGCGGCATGGATATGATCGCTCCCTCCGGAAGATTCTGGATCGCAATCCCAAGTGCGAGTGCTAATGCCCCCATTGCCGTAATATCACTATTTCCCATGCGGTATCCGGCATAAACCACACCGACCGCCATCCCCTCCGGAATATTATGAAGTGTCACTGCAAGCACCAGCATCGTTGTCCGCTTTAACTCTGTATGCGGTCCTTCCGCCGTCTCAGCTCCCATATGCAGATGCGGTACAATATGGTCTAAAAACAGTAAAAATAAAATACCAAGCCAAAATCCAACCGCAGCCGGAAGAAATGCAAATTTTCCGAGCTCTGCTGACTGATTCATTGCCGGTATCAAAAGACTCCAGACGGATGCTGCCACCATGACTCCGGCGGCAAAACCGGTAAGCGCTTTCTGAACAATACGGTTCATTGTGCTTTTCATCACAAACACACATGCCGCTCCAAGTGACGTTCCCGCAAACGGGATCAAAATTCCGCTTAATATATCAACTGTCATGTCCCATCCTCCTCTTTCGTGTGTTAGCTTTGACTAACACATCATTGTTATTGTACTACACTTTTCCGAAAAAAAACAGCATACATACAGATTTTTCTGTATGCACACTGTTTTTGCACATTACGGTTTCTATCTAACCTTCCTCGATATGATCGCAGCCCTGTGCTATGATCGTCCTCACATGTTCATCCGCAAGAGAATAGAAAATAGATTTTCCTTCTCTGCGGCTCTTCACCAGCTTGTTCTGTTTTAAGATCTTAAGCTGATGGGAAATGGCAGACTGCGTCATCTGAAGCACCTGCGCCAGATCGCACACACACACTTCCGCTTCAAACAATACGAACAAGATCCGGATTCTCGTGGAATCCCCGAATACTTTAAAAAGTTCCGCCAGATCATATAATTCCGTTTCTTCCGGCATGGTCTCGTTTACAATTTTAAGCAGATTTTCATGAACCTCTACGGTATCACAACATTCCAGTTCTTTTTCCGCCATTTTATCACCTGAATCTTTCTATTTTATACTTACAAATTTTTTACAAACAATGCGCGGATCGCATTTAAGACTGCGATCACCATGACACCGACATCGGCAAAGATCGCAAGCCACATATTAGCGATTCCGAGTGCGCCTAAGATCAGACAGAATACCTTCACACCAATCGCAAAATAAATGTTTTCATAAACAATGCGCATACACTTTCTTGCGATACGGATCGCCTTTGCGATCTTTAACGGATCATCATCCATTAAAACGACATCTGCCGCTTCGATCGCCGCATCTGAGCCAAGTGCGCCCATTGCGATTCCGATATCCGCTCTGGAAAGCACCGGTGCATCGTTGATACCATCTCCGACAAAGGCAAGTTTTTCTTTCCCGCTCTTTTCTTTTAGCAGTTCCTCGACTTTCGATACCTTATCCGCCGGAAGCAGTTCACTGTAAACCTCTCCGATCCCAAGTTCTCCAGCCACCTGATCCGCGACTTTTTTTGCATCTCCGGTCAGCATCACTGTCTTTTCAATACCGGCATGCTCAAGCCCCTGAATCGCCGCTTTGGCATTCGGCTTTAAGAGATCTGCGATCAGGATATGTCCTTCGTATTCTCCGTTTACCGCCATATGAACTACTGTTCCGACATGATGACATTCTTGATAAGGAATTCCCAAGCGTTCCATCAGCTTCGCATTTCCCGCCGCAACCCAAACACCGTCCACCTTTGCAGTAACACCGTTGCCGCTGATCTCCTCAATATCCGTCACGCGGCTTAGATCGATCTCTTTACCGTAAGCCTTTTGCAGACTCTTGCTGATCGGATGGGAAGATGCACTCTCTGCCAGTGCCGCATACTCAAGCAGCTTTTCATCTTCTATCTTATTATGGTGTATACCACTCACTTCAAAGACACCCTGCGTCATTGTACCGGTCTTATCAAACACCACATATTTGGTCTGTGCGAGTGTCTCGAGATAGTTGGAGCCTTTGACCAGAACTCCTTCCCTGCTTGCACCACCGATCCCTGCAAAAAAGCTGAGTGGAATACTGATGACCAGTGCACACGGACAACTGATGACTAAAAATGTCAGTGCCCGGTAGATCCATGTCCCCCATTCCGGTGCAAGTCCCATGACAAGCATGCGGATAAGCGGCGGCAGAACTGCCAGTGCAAGTGCTCCGTAACAGACTGCCGGTGTATAATATCTTGCAAATTTAGAAATAAAGTGCTCGGATCTCGACTTCTTCGAACTGGAATTTTCCACCAGATCCAAAATCTTTGACACCGTAGATTCTCCAAATTCTTTTGTAGTCTCTATCTTTAGCACACCTGTCATATTGATGCATCCGCTGATGACCCAATCTCCTGCTGCCACCTCACGAGGTATACTCTCTCCGGTCAGCGCACTGGTATTCAAGGTCGTTTTTCCTTCGATCACCACGCCGTCGATCGGAATCTTTTCTCCCGGCTGTACCACGATGATTGATCCGATCGCAACTTCATCCGGATCGACTTTTTCCAGCTTTCCATCCCGCCAGATATTCGCATAATCCGGACGGATATCCATCAGTTCACTGATATTTCTGCGGCTTTTTCCGACCGCATAACTCTGAAACATCTCACCGATCTGATAAAACAGCATAACCGCAACGCCCTCAGTATAATTTCCGAGAACAATAGCACCGATGGTCGCAACCGCCATCAGGAAATTTTCATCAAAAACCTGTTTGTTTAAAATTCCCTTGCCCGCTTTCTTTAAAATATCATATCCGATTACCAGATATGGGATTAAAAACAACAGAAAGCGCACATAGCCTTCAACCGGAAGTTTCGAAAACACTGCCATCAAAGCGGCTGCCACAATAATTCGGATGAGAACCTTTTTTTGCTTCTTATTCATGGCATTCCCTCTCTTTCCTACCAATCTTTTTCATCCTATCCGTTTCTTAGAAAAAGATCTCACAGTCATCTTCCACTTTTTTGCAGTTCTTTAAAACATCCTGCATCACTTCTTTCGGTTCTTTTCCGTCTTCAAATTCCACGCTCATTTTTAAAGTCATAAAATTTACGACAGCATCCTTTACGCCTGCGGTATTCTTTGCTGCTTCTTCCATTTTATTTGCACAGTTTGCACAGTCCACATCGATCTTATAAGTTTTTTTCATAGTATAATTCCTCTCTTTACTTTTTTATTTGTCATTTACATCATATGAACAATTATTCATATGTTTGATCTTATTATAACATCGATGCGGACATTGTCAATAGATTTTCTGTCTTTTTATTCTACATTTTTCAATGCTTCCTCCATCGGTATCTTCTGAATACGGCGAAGCTGGAAAAATGCAACCACAAAGTACACGATAAGTCCGAGTGCAAACATCTCACCGTATACCTTCGGTGCAACATACAGCGTAAGCCAGCCGTGATAATCTGCCATCATTCCGCGATAGATCAGTTCGATCAGCAGGTACGATACCGGCAGACTGAGCGCAATACCAAACACTACAACCCAGGTCGTTGCTGTCAGATACAGATGACCGATCTCTCTGTTGTCATACCCTAGTATCTTTACCATCGAGATCGATGTGGAATTTTTCTCAATGATCAGCTTGGTCAGAAGATACACAAGCAGGGCAAACAGCACCACTGCAAATCCATTAACAAGCTGAAACATCTCACCCATCGAAACATCAAGCTGTCTGGATAACTTTGTCAGATCATCCTCTGTCACGGTAGACATGATGCTCTCATCTAAAAGATCATTTAGCTTTTCATTTGAAAAATAACCGTTGAAATAATCCGCATCTTTGTCAAACACCTCACGGTATTCCTCGATTGGCATAAAAATACAGATCCCCGCCGGGTAATTATAGATCCCCTTTATTTCAAATTCATACTTATTCTTTCCGTATGCCTCTTTTAAACGGATCGTATCTCCTTCCTTGAGTTTGTACTTATCCGCATAGCTGTCAGAAACAAATACACCGTCTTTCGGCAATGCGGCATCTACATAATCACTGTCAGCTTTAATGCCGTAGGCAGTCACTTCATCGCTTTCTCTGTTCTCGAACACCGTCTTTAACGTAGAAACACAATATTTTTCTGCTTCTTCATTTTCAGTTTCTGCCGGAACTTTCAAAATATACTGATATTCTGCGATCATATTGTCCATAACTGCATCCTGATAATGCTCTAAAAGCGGTACCATCATAAGTCCGAACATTAAAAGGATATTCGCAAACAAAATTCCGATCAAAAGTGTCAGATAGCTTGCGCTGTTCTGGAAAATGATTCTCAGACGAAAACGGTTAAAAAATTTAAAATGCCAAAGGTGCATTGCTTTTTTCCGATTTGTCTTTTTTAAATCACGTCTTAAGAACTTAAGCGGAGACAACTGCAGCTTGTGGGAGATCAGTACCAAATTCACAACCAGCATGATAAGAATCGGCACGAGTGTGGTCAAAAAGAAAGCTTCCGCGTTCCATCTGGTTTTATAAGTCGGCAGACTGTAACTGTTGTAATACATCTGCGCAAATACATCCTTAAACCAAGTATAGCCAAGCACGTTTCCAATGACTGCCGCAAGAAACGTCACGATCACCGGAAGGCAGATATAATGCCGCAGCAGCTCTGCCCTTGTATAACCGGACGCACGCAGTGTACCGATCACGCCTGCCTCTTTTACAATGGTGTTGTTCGTTGTCACTCCAAACACAAACGCCATGATCGCGATCAAAATATAAAGAAGCATGAGCATCATGGATTTGTCACTGCCCATATCATCTCCGGTAAACTGCATCGCTGAATTGGTGTATGCCGGAATGAAACCGGTCAGCGCATTTTGATCTGTCATGGCTGCCGCTGCTATATCTTCCATTAGATCTGTGCCAAGTTCCTTTGCTTTGGTGTCATTTTTTGGTTCTTTGTCATATTTCCATGCATAATTGTAGCGTACCGCATCGGCATCAAACCCTTCAAAGCCTTCTTCTGTCACGAGTGCGACTCCGAATTTGACCGCATCAAACATCATATCTCCATTGCTTGAAAACAGCGCACTGTAATCGGAGAGTGCGACCAGACCGGAAATCTCATATGCCCTGCCGTCTATGGTAAGCGTATCCCCTGTTTTTAGTTCATTGTTCGCCGCATACATACGGTCGATGGCGATCTCATCCGCAGATTCCGGCATTTTGCCATCCATCAGGCACGCCAGATCCACTTCTTTTCGCTCCTTGAAAATACGCAGTGTACTGTCCACGCCTTTTTGCGTTTCCTGCTCCAGATAAAAGTTCGGATAAAGCGTAACCTCTGACTTTTCAATCTCCCCGATCAGCGCATCATCTGCTTTTTCGTTTAAGGTAAAATTTCCATCTTCGATGTTATATTTCGAAAAACTCTCATCATAAGCGGCAAGCATACTGTCATCCGCCACTAAAAAACCTGAGATCATTCCGATCGTGAGCGTCATAAACAGAAAAATGACCAGATATTTTCCGAGATCACTGATCAGTTCCCTGGGCAGACGTTTTTGTAATGGATTTCTCATTTTTTTGCCCCCTTTACCAATCCAGTTCTTCCGCTGTAAGCTTTGTCTCGTTGCAGTAATTTTTCCGTATCTGACCATCACGCAGCTTCACCACACGGTCTGCCATATTTTTAATCGCATCGTTGTGGGTCACCATGATGACCGTGTTTCCATACTTTTTGTTTACATCCTCGATCAGCTTTAAGATTTCTTTGGATGTGTGATAATCGAGTGCTCCGGTCGGCTCATCGCAGAGCAGGATATCCGGATTCTTCACGATCGCACGCCCGATCGAGGTACGCTGCTGCTGTCCGCCTGAAAGCTGGTTCGGCAGCTTGTGTCTGTGCTCATAAAGACCGAGTGTATGAAGCAGATCGTCAATATCAAGCGGATTGTCACTTAAATAGGCACCAACCTCGATATTTTCCTTTACATTCAGATTCGGGATCAGATTATACATCTGAAACACATATCCAAGATGCTTTCTGCGGTAGCTTGTCAGTGTTTTTTCATTCATATCTTTTGTTTTCTCGCCATCCACCGATATATAACCACTGTCTGCCGTATCAATTCCCCCGATGATATTTAAAAGTGTGGACTTTCCGGAACCGGAAGGCCCAAGCAGGACACAGATCTCACCTTTGTTGACAGTAAAATCAATTCCCTGCAATACTTCTGTGCGGTTTTCCCCGCTTCCATACCCTTTTTTTAACTCATGAATTTCCAAAAACATAATTTTCTCTCCCTTCTACATTCTCATATTTGAGCATTTGTTCATATGTTTGATTGTATTATATCACAAATACAACCGTTGTCAATTCTTTAAAATACTGCTAAAATAAATTACAGTGTTTCGCAATCTATTTACAGCAAAGGAAAAATAAAAATGGAATTATGGGATATTTATAACGAGAACAAAGAAAAGACCGGACGAACGATGAAGCGCAATGACTGGAATATGAAGCCGGACGAATTTCACTTAACCGTACTTGGTGTCATCAAACGCTCCGACGGCACTTATCTGATCACCCGCCGCAAGCTCGATAAAGAATGGGCTGCAGGTTGGTGGGAAGTTCCGGGCGGCGGTGTCGTTGCCGGCGAAAGCTCCGCAGATGCCGTTAAACGTGAGATCTTAGAAGAAACCGGTATCGATGTCACCAGCGCAGACGGCGGCTATGCTTTTTCTTACAAACGGGTCAATCCAGAAGAAAAAAACAATTATTTCGTAGATGTCTACAAATTCGAGATGAACATTCAGGAATCCGATGTAAAATTACAGGAAGCCGAAACCTCCGGATTTTCTTTCGCCACACGCTCTGAGATCCGCTCTTACGCCGAAGAAGGGATCTTTTTACACTACGACAGCATCAAAGCCGTCTTCGACTGATCTTTGTCCTAACAACAAACAGTAAGGAAGCATTTCTGCCTCCTTACTGCTTTTTTTATCTATTCTTTTCCCAAATGCGTTTTATTATATTAATCATTCGATGCATCTTTTACATTAAACGCACCCATGCCCGGATATACCGCAGCATTTCCAAGTTCTTCCTCGATGCGTAAAAGCTGATTGTATTTTGCAACACGTTCCGTTCTGCTCGGTGCTCCCGTCTTGATCTGACAGGTATTTAATGCCACTGCAAGATCCGCGATTGTCGTGTCCTCTGTCTCTCCGGAACGGTGAGAAGAAATCGCCGTATAACCTGCTTTGTGTGCCATTTTGATTGCTTCAAGTGTCTCGGAAACGGAACCGATCTGGTTTAATTTGATGAGAATGGAGTTTCCACAGCCGAGGGAAATTCCCTTCGCAAGACGCTCGGTATTGGTAACAAACAGATCGTCACCTACTAACTGTACTTTATCACCGAGTTCAGCGGTAAGTTTCTTCCAGCCTTCCCAGTCTTCTTCATCCAGCGCATCTTCGATAGAGATGATCGGGTATTTCTCTACCAGACCTTTCCAGTGTGCGATCAGCTCATCAGAAGTAAATACCGTACCGGCTTTTGGCAGCTTGTACTCTCCGACTTTTCCGGTCTTCCATTCGGAAGAAGCCGCATCCATCGCAATCTTGAAATCTTTTCCCGGTTCATATCCTGCTCTTTTGACCGCCTCAAGGATCGTCTCGATCGCTTCTTCGTCCGATTTGAGTGCAGGTGCAAAACCGCCTTCATCTCCAACTGATGTTGCAAGCCCTCTTTCTTTTAAGATCGCTGCAAGTGCATGGAATACCTCTGCGCACCATCTTAAGCATTCTTTGAAAGAAGGTGCTCCGACCGGCATGATCATAAACTCCTGCACATCCAGTCCGGATGAAAGTGCGTGGCAGCCTCCGTTTACGATGTTCATCATCGGTACCGGAAGTCTGTTTCCGGAGATTCCGCCGAAGAAACGGTAAAGCGGGATGTCTAAGGATTCCGCCGCTGCTTTTGCACACGCAATAGATACCGCAAGAATCGCATTTGCTCCGAGTTTGGATTTATCTTTAGTTCCATCTGCATCGATCATCGCCTTATCTACCGCATAAATGTCGGATGCATCCATACCGCAGAGTGTATCGTTAATGATCGTGTTGATATTATGAACCGCTTTCTCTACACCTTTTCCAAGATATCTTTCCTTGTCACCGTCACGCAGCTCCAGTGCTTCAAATTCTCCGGTAGACGCCCCGCTCGGTGCCATGCCTCTTCCTACTGTACCGTCTGCCAGTGTCACCTCAGCCTCTACGGTCGGGTTTCCTCTGGAGTCTAAGATCTCACGTCCGATCACTTTCTCAATTTCAAGATAATTCATTTCTAATACTCCTTCCGTTATCGACAGAAATCCTTCCGTCGGGGAGCTCCAATCCCCGGCGGAAAGGAAAGTATTTAAACAGTTACTCTCCCGGAGTCTGTCATCATGATTTACACTCTGTTAGTCTATGCTAACTTAGATTAGAGTATCAAAGCTCGCGGCAAAAATCAAGAGACTGTAATGGCTATTTTTTATCATCAGCTCATTCTTCCATGTTCCACAGAATAAACTTTATCAGCGATCCGCATTGTAGACGGGCGGTGCGACACTAAAACGACTGTCTTTTTGCCCCGCTCCTTAACAAGTGACTGCAGAATGACTGCCTCATTTAAGCTGTCGAGATTGCTGGTCGGTTCATCAAGCAGGATAAAAGGGGCATCATGCAAAAAGACCCGTGCAAGCCCAATGCGCTGTCTTTCGCCGCCGGAGAGCGTGTCTCCGAGTTCTCCGACCTCGGTGTCATAACCGTTCGGCAGGCTTTCAATAAATGTATGAATCGATGCTTTTTTACACGCCAAAATCAGTTCTTCTTTCGTTGCATCCGGCTTTGCGATCTTTAAATTATTCGCAATGCTGTCATGAAACAGGCAGGTCTCCTGCGTCATATAACTCTCCATCGCCCGAAGATCCGAAGTATTTATATCCGAAACGGACACTCCTGAAATTTTAATCTTCCCCTGTTCCACATCCCAGAAACGCAAAAACAGCTTTAGCAATGTGGACTTTCCGCTTCCGCTTTTTCCGACAATTCCGGTTATGGTATTTTCCGGTATTTTGCATGAGACATCAGAAAGGATCGTCTCCGCTCCATAGGAAAATGTCACATGCTCTGCATCCGCCTCCGAAAATGTCACCTTAGTTTTTCCTGAGATTTCTGCCACCTGCGGTTCTTCTTCGAGAATATCAAGGACACGGTTTCCTGCCGCAAACGTGTTCTGCAAAGTGCTTCCCAAATTTGCAAGTGCGACCACAGGTCCAAACGAACTCATCAGTGCAAGCGTCGGGATCAGCACACCGTCAAAACCGACTGCTCCTTTCTGATACAAACACGCCGCACACGCAAGCATGACAAGATCTGCGGTTAAGATCACGGTATTCGTTGCCGCCATGCCGCGTCCCGCCAAATGTTTCATGCGCTCCTCATCCTCCGCAAGTGCGTCTGTCCGTTCGTTCATCTGACACAGTCGTTTTTCCCCCTGTCCATACTGGATCGTTTCAAAAAGTCCGCGCAGACTGTCTAAGACAAAACCGCCAAGAGAACCGGATGCTTCTCTAAAACGCAGTCCGTTGTTTCCATTTGCTTTTGATAACAGTACCGGAACGAAAATCCCTACCGTAAGATATGCCGCAAGCGCGACCACTCCGAGCAGCGGATGAAAGCTGCCGATGAACAGACACAGGATCACCGTAAACAAAAATGCGATCGCCGCTGGTGAGATCGTATGCGCATAGAACACTTCCAAAAGTTCAATATCCGAAGTAATGACTGCGATCAGATTGCCACGGTCTTTTCCCTCAAGTTTTGCCGGGCAGAGCCTGCGCAGTGCAAAAAACACGCGGTCACGCAGCAGGGCAAGCAGCTTAAAGGCAATAAAATGATTGCAGGACTGCTCTCCGTAGCGCAGAAATCCTCTCGCAGACGCACACACAAAAAGCAGGATAAAAACTGCCGCAAGCGAAACTTCTTTCACGCCTGCAATACCAAGCAGTGCATATCCCCCAAAAACCGTGAGTGACGCGGCACATAAATGCCCGATCAGCCCAAGTAAGATGGCAAGGATCATATATCCGGTCAATGGCTTCACCAGTCCGATCAGTTTTGTCATGACAGTCAGATTGCTTCGCTTTTTCATACTGCTGCCTCCTTTTCATAATATTCCAACGCCTGCTGTGTCTCCCAAAGTGATGCATACACACTTCCGTTTTCGAGCAGCTTTTCATGTTTTCCGTATTCTGCCAGTTTTCCGTCCGCCAGCACGTAAATCTGATCCGCGTGCACCGTATTTGCAAGACGATGGGAGATCACAACTACGGTCTTTCGTTCCGCCAGCACAAGGATCTGCTCCATAATATCATTCTCACTCTCCACATCAATGTTGGAAGTTGCCTCGTCAAACAGGTAAACCGGACTGTCGTGTAAAAGCGCGCGTGCCAATGCGAGCCGCTGGCGCTGTCCGCCCGAAAGATTAGACGCCTGCGCAGCAAGCTCGGTGTCCAGTCCTTTTTCCTTTTGCAGAAAATCCGCAAGCTTTGCCTGCTTTAGTACCTGCCACATTTCTTCCTCCGTGGCATCCGGCTGTCCCATAAGAAGATTGTCACGCACCGTACCTCCAAACAGATAACTATTATGGCTGACATAGGTAATATGCCGCATTCTGCTCTCCTCTGAGATCTCCTTAAAGTCCACGCCGCCAATCGTAAACGCTCCGCTGTCCGGTTTATTCTGTCCGGTTAAGATGGATGCAAGGGTAGATTTTCCGCACCCGCTCTCTCCAACGATCGCCGTAAAGCTGCCGGACTTTAATTCCAGTGAAATATCATGTAAAATCTCCCGTCCTTCTTCATAAGAAAAACAAATGTTTTTCAGATGAATCGTATCATCCTCTTTCGGGATCTCTCGCTTTCCATCCAGTGATTCCTCAGGCAGTTCCAAAAGCCGGAAGATCTTTCCGCTCGCCGCCATTCCATTCATTGCTATATGAAAAAAACTGCCAAGCTGCCGCATCGGAAGGAAGAAATCTGCAGACAGCAGTATGATGAGCAGACATCCGCCAAAATCAGTATGCCCACTGCGATACTGCAAAAGCCCAACAAAGATACCAAGCGCCGCTCCGCCGTAAGCGACCAGATCCATGATCGTGATCGAATTTAACTGCATGGTGAGCACCTTCATCGTGATCTTTCGGAATTTTTCGGATTCCTCATTCATCTTTGCGTGGCGTATCCCATCCGTCTCGTAGATCTTCATCGTGGTAAGTCCCTGCAGATTTTCTAAAAACGTGTCGCCAAGCGCGGTATACTGATCCCAATATTTTCCAAGCAGTTTCTTCGCCCAGGTCTGAACCGCCGCAATTGCGACTGGGATCATAGGCACACAGACAAACAGCAAAACTGCCGCCGGTACGCTTACAAAGCACAGCACAAAAAAGAGTGTCAGCGGTGCCGCCATCGCATAAAAAAACTGCGGCAGATAAGCTCCGAAATAAGTTTCAAGCTGTTCCACTCCCTCGACCGCCACCTGCACGATCTCCGAGGTCTTTAATTCATTTTTGTAAGATGCACCCAACTTTAAAAGCTTCCGGTAAATCTGTTCACGCAATGTCTTTTTCACCGCTTTCGACGACAGACAGCCCATCCGGCTCGCGCCGACTGTAAAAAAATAGCGCAATACATTGACTGCCGCCACAAGCGCAAGCAGCCCCCAGACATCCCGCATCTCTGCTATCCCTAAAAAAAGTTTCGAAAACAGCACAGCAATTTGGGACATCATAATGATATTCGCCGCCAGCGAACACCACATGAGCACCACATTTCCCGCAATATACTTTTTGCTGTCCGGCACCATCCCTACCAGACGTTTGTCGATCATCATGTTTTTTCCTCCTATTTCCCTTGTCACCATTACAAAAAAGCCCCGGAGCATCACGTTCCGGGACTTCTCTCTCATCTCTAACTACGTACAGTATCCCAAACTTCGCTTTCCATTATGTGGTAGTTGTGTGTAACAGTTGTTAGTTCTTTAAAACTGTTTTCTTATCATACTATCTTTTTTGAAAAAATGGGAGTAGTTATTTGATATTTTTTCTCAATTATGCTGTTAATTTTTACCGATGGAACAGTCCTTTCTTTTTGTAAGGCTCACTGCTCACCGCTGTCACTTCATATCCGGTCTTTTTTACCGCTTCTTTCAGTTGTTCCACCGGGATCTCCTCCTCGGAAAGGATCACTGTCTCGCCCTTTTTATGGGAAGAAGTGACTTTTTTTACCGGAAAATCCGCACGAATTGTATCATTTACATGTGCCTCACACATTCCGCACTGCATTCCGTCTATTTTTACTGTTGTCTGAATCATCCGCACACCTCTTTTCTCATTTGGTCTTCACCGCCGCATGCAGAATTTCTTCCGCATTTTTGATCCGTTCCGCATCCGGAGGTTCAATCCCTGCAAGCGGATATTGCATTTTAAGCTGTTCCCACTTGAAAACACCAAGCGTATGGTACGGAAGCACCTCCACACGCTCCACATTTTTTAAGGTGCCGATAAAATCCGCCAGACGATGCAGATACTCATCTTTGTCATTGCGCTCCGGCACGAGAACATGGCGGATCCAGACCGGTTTGTCCATCTCAGACAAAAGTGATGCCATGTCCAAAATATTCTTATTGCTCTGCCCGGTTAAGATCACATGCTGCTCATCATCGATATGTTTGATATCCAAAAGAAGCAGGTCTGTGTATTTCATCAGTTCCTGCCACTTGGAGAAAAACGGTTCCTCTCGTGTAAACGGATTTCCGCTCGTGTCTAAGGTTGTATGAATGCCCTTCTCTTTCGCTTTGCAAAACAGCTCCGTCAGAAAATCGATCTGAAGGAGCGGTTCTCCTCCGCTGACAGTAATACCGCCCTTACTTCCCCAGTAAGAGCGGTATTTACAGGCTTTTTCCAGCAGCGTTCCTGCCTCATAGGGTGTGCCGGAATTCCTGTCCCAGGTATCCGGATTGTGACAAAATTGGCAGCGCATCGCGCAGCCGGATAAAAAAATCACATACCGGACTCCCGGACCATCTACGGAACCAAAGGTTTCAAGCGAATGGACATAGCCGATATTTTTTTCGCCTGTCATATTTGTTCCTCTTTAAATTTTCCTGCTGTTTTTACATTGACTCATGGCAGGTTCTGGAGATAACATCCATCTGCTGTTCTCTTGTCAGATCGATAAACTTAACCGCATAACCGGATACACGGATCGTAAAGTTTGCATACTCTTCTTTTTCCGGATGTTCCATCGCATCAATGAGTTTTTCTTTTCCGAATACATTGACATTTAAGTGATGTGCACCCTGATCAAAGTAACCGTCTAATACCTGAACCAGATTGTTGATACGTTCTTCCGGATCATGTCCGAGTGCTCCCGGATTGATCGTCTGTGTATTGGAAATACCGTCTAATGCTTCCTCATAAGGAAGTTTGGCAACAGAGTTAAGTGAAGCAAGAAGTCCATTGTTCTCTGCGCCGTAAGATGGGTTTGCTCCAGGAGATAACGGTTCTCCTGCTTTTCTTCCATCCGGAAGGGAACCGGTTGCCTTACCATA
>CAYMCM010000041.1:0-21526 GCA_964388945.1 uncultured Roseburia sp. | reverse complement strand
CAGCAGATGTATGGGCTTTGCCACGGGGATTACAACCAGCATAATATTCTGTTTCGGAAAGATGGGATCTGGATCATCAATTTTGAGCAGCTTCATGTGGATGTTCAGGTCAGTGATCTTGCGCATTTTATGCGGAAGATCTTGGAAAAGCATAACTGGAACACCGGGCTTGGAATGGATATGATCCGCGCGTATGACCGAAAGAAAAAATTGTCTGCAATGGAGTGTGAACAGATCTGTTTCAGGCTCGCCTATCCGGAAAAATTCTGGAAAGTGGCAAATCATTATTATAATTCAAAAAAATCATGGGTGTCCGGCAGAGACATTGAGAAACTGGATAAAGTGACCGGGCAGGAGAAAGAACGGCAGCAGTTCCTGCAAATGCTGTTTCATTTTGTGGAATAGTATTGTATAATGAACGGCGAAGTGATTGAGTGACAAAAACAAGATGAGGTGAAAACGTGAAGATACAAGGGAGGATAGGAACGCTCATGTTAGCGATCCTGCTGCTTTTTACGGCAGGGTGTGCACAGGCGAAAGAACCGCAGAAATTTACGACAGGAAAAAATACATATAATAGTGTGGCGGCAGAGGAGCCGGGCACCGAGGAGACAAAGGAACAGAGCGCATCCGTTACGGGACTTTATGTTGTGGTCGACATTGATACCGTGGCAGAAATGCTTACGTTGCAGAAGGTAGAGAACGGAAAGCTGTTAGAGCGGAATTACAGCAGAGGAACTTGTTTTTATGATAAGTATGGCAGTATCATGTCGCTCGCACGTCTGGAACTCGGCAGTGTAGTCACCTTTCGTGCTTCAGAGGAGGATATACTGACTGAGGTTACAGTGAGTGACTGGGCGTGGGAACGGAATCAGGTGAAAAAATATAATATAGATGCAGATAAGAATATATTCGCGATCGGGGGATCAAACTATGCGATCAATGAGGATACCAGCTTCTTTTCGGATAACGGAGTGATTACGGTAAATGATATCGGAGACGGAGATGAACTTCGGGTATGGGGGATTGATAGACGGATTCTGTCTGTTACCGTGACGACCGGACACGGACAGATCGAGCTTTGGGGGACGGAGGTCTTCGAGGGCGGTTACATCATGCTTTCAGGTGCGCAGAAGTATTACTATGAGATTAAGGGAAATATGACGATCGAGGTGCCGGAGGGTGAATATAAACTTACGGCAGCCGGAAACGGATATGGCGGAAGCATGGATGTTACGGTACAGCGGGATGAGACGGAGACAGTAGATCTTAATACCATAAAAGGGGAAGGACCAAAATCATGCAGTCTTTCTTTTACGGTAACTGTGCCGGATACAACGGTGATCTTAGACGGGCAGCCTGTGGATCTTGCGGTGCCGGTTACGGTGACCTACGGGACCCATTCGCTTCAGGCGGCGGCGATGGGATATTCCGCATGGTCAAAACAGCTTGTGGTCAATTCTGAGACAGCAAATATCATAATCGACCTGACGGACAATGCGGTCACCTCTGATGATGAAACAGATACAGAGGAACCTGAAACAGATACAGAAGAGAATGGAACCGATCCGGCGGATACGACGAATATCGTGCAGGGAACGACAGACAGCAGTACGACCGGAATACAAAGCGGCACATCGGGCAGTACGCAGAGTGAGTTGGGTTCCTCGATCATCACAGATGAAGCGGAAAACGAGTTGTCGGATGAGGCAACAGAAAGCTACTTAAAAACTCTCTCCGGCATTATGGATACGCTTACTGGAGAATAGGGTTAAAAAACGCTGAAATCCCGAAAAATAGGGAAAATTTCTTGACAAACATAGGAAAAACAAGTATAAATATATTCGTAGGTAAATTAGACAAAAAAAGCCTCGTATATTATTGAAAAGTCCAGAGGAGGAATTTTAACATGAACAAAGCAGAATTGGTTTCAGCTATGGCTGACAAAGCGAACTTATCCAAAAAAGATGCAGAAACAGCATTAAAGGCTTTCACAGATGTAGTTGCTGAAGAATTAAAGAAGGGTGAAAAGATCCAGTTAGTAGGTTTCGGAACATTCGAAGTATCTGAGAGAGCTGCAAGAACAGGAAGAAATCCGCAGACAGGCAAGGAAATGACAATTCCAGCTTCCAAAGCACCGAAATTCAAAGCAGGAAAAGCTTTAAAAGATATGATCAACGCATAATTGAAATTATGTTTGACAGAGGGTGTAACGAAAATCGGATTTTTCGTTATGACCTCTGTTTTTTGTTATGGCAACGAGGGAGGAAGATGACCATGAGACTGGACAAGTTTTTAAAGGTATCCCGCCTGATCAAACGGCGCACAGTGGCAAATGAAGCGTGTGATGCCGGGCGCGTCATGGTGAACGGAAAACCTGCTAAAGCATCTGTAAATGTGAAGGTGGGTGACATCATAGAGATCATGTTCGGAACTAAGACTGTGAAGGTAGAAGTTTTGGATATACAGGATACGACCAAAAAGGAAGAAGCAAAAGATCTGTTCCGTTATCTGTAAAAACGGACATATTTACCGGAACCTCCTAATATACTTAAGAGAAAAGGTGAACAGGCCTTTTATCAAGTAAATTGGGAGGCTTTTTATATGGAAGAAAAAACGGTTTCAAAAGCACATAAAGTATTACTGCAAAATCGCAAATCCGGCAGTTTCAGCGGGATCGTAGACGTATTGTCCTTTGATGTGGCGGAGATTTTGCTTGAGACGGAGCTTGGGATGCTGTTGATCAAGGGGAATGATCTTCATGTCAACCGTCTGTCCTTGGAGAAAGGCGAGGTGGATATTGAAGGCAGGATCGATAGTATCGCTTATTCGGAGGTCAACAGTTACGCGAAACAGGGAGAATCCTTCCTGGGGCGTATTTTTAAATGATGGTCAGTGAAAGCATCCTTACAGAACTGCGTTTTCTGATGGTGTCGATTCTTTCGGGAGCGGCAATGATCCTGTTTTACGATCTGTTTCGGATCTTCCGGCGGGTGATCGCTCACGGAACCATCTGGATCGCCATTGAAGATTTCTTTTATTGGCTGCTTTGTGCGGTGTTTGTATTTGCCATGCTTTATCAGGAAAATGACGGACTGATCCGGGGATTTGCGATCGGAGGAATGGCTGGAGGAATGTTTGCTTATAACCGGTTTGTCAGTCCGTTTCTGGTAAAGTATGCATCGCGCGTGCTTGGTGTGGCCGCAGGGATCACAGGAAAAGCGGGCAGAATTTTATGCCGGCCTCTGAAAAAGTTGAAAAAGCTATTGAAAAAAGTAGTCAGACTGGTTAAAATAGGTCTATGCAAACTGTAATGGAGGCTTCGCTATGAGCAGATATCGTAAACGGAGAAAGAAAGAAAACCGAATGGGAAAATTATGTGTATCAGGGATCGTATTCATGTTCCTGATCGTTATGTCTGTTCAGATCGTGAAATTATATAAAGAAGATCAAATTTACATTGCAAAAGAAAAAGAATTAACGCAGCAACTGGAAGAAGCAACAGAAGAACAGCAGCAGCTTGCGGATTATGAACAGTATACACAATCGCAGCAGTACATTGAAGAAGTGGCGAAGAGTAAGCTCGGACTGGTCTATAATAATGAGATCGTGTTTAAGGAACAGGAAACCGAGGACGGAAAATAAATAAGTAAAAATAGGAAGATTATGGATGATCGCTGCCGGATGGGCAGCGGTCTTTTTTATTTATGGCAATGGGGAAAAGGATGGTTCATAAGCAGGAATGAGCATGAACAGCTTAAAAAACGTGAACTTCATCAATTCGATTCGAAATCCCATAGGAAAGGAGAAAATGCCGAAAACTTTTTTGAAACGGAACAATGGTTTGACAAACATTTCAGACGAGTCTTTTTATAATAGCCCTTGCTTTCGAAAAAACAAAGCAAAACAAGGAGGGCAGGATAAAAATGAAACGACTGAAAACAAAACAGATAGTTACTTATTTACTGGGGATGCTTACGTGCAGATTGTCTTTTGCCGGCTGCTATCCGGTCATACCGGCGTATTTTGCAGCAGTGTATCTGCTGGATCAGGGCAGGGCGGCATTTACTTTTTTCCTATATCTTGGAATGATGCTGTTTCTGCCGCTGACGCAGACGGCAAAATATGCGATGGCGGTACTTTTTACGTTTGTTGTGATCCGGATGTCGGAGTGGGTGAACCGGAATTGCAGGGTGACGCTGGCTGCCGGAGCGGCAGGAGTGGCGACTGCAGTTCTTTCCGTGTTTGGCGGGGTATTTAACTGGATGAATGAGCGTTCACCGCTTGCCGGGATTTTAGAAGGAATCTTTATTTTCGGACTTACGATGGTACTGCACCGCTTTTTTTACTTTTTTTTTCAAAAAAAAGAAGAAAATCAGGGTGGGGGAACGCAGATGCTGCCCAAAGAGGAACGCTTGCGGACATATGCAGATTCGTTTCTCGGACTTTCACAGGTCTTTTCGGGAATGAATGCGGACAAAAAGGATTTTGCCGCCGAAGAATACGGAAGAATGAAAGATGAGATCGCGGGGAAGATCTGTATTTCCTGCGATCAGTGTGCGCTTTGCTGGGAGAGAGAAAAAAGTCCGATACAGGAATATTTTACATCGCTGATCCTTTCGATCAAAAAGAGCGGTGTGCCGGATGAAGATGAAGAAAAAAAGCTCCGCGCATACTGCCCGTATACATCCAGGGTCGTGGAGGAGGCTGTGAGGGTATTTGAAAAGGCAAAACTCAATATGGCGTGGTACAATAGACTCCAGGAAAACCGCGAAGTCATCGCTCAACAGCTAAATGCGATGGCATATATTATGGAAGACTGTGCGAAACCTCCCGAGGATATCAGTGTCCGGGAGGAAAAGGCACTTGCGGAGATTCGCTATCAGGCAAAGGAGCGTGGGATTCGTGTATATGACGGTGCAGTTTATGAAAAAAAGGATGGGCGAAAGCAGCTTGTGCTCGATGTTTCGGTAAAAAAAGACGGCTGTGTACCCGTAAAAGAGCTTGGCAAGGCGGTCTATACAGCGACAGGACAGCGGGTGCGTCCGCACCGCAACGAAAAAAGCCTGATCGGAAAAGAACGTGTGCGGCTGGTATTCGAGGAGGACACACAGTACCATACCGTGCATGGAGTGGCGCGTCTGGTCAAAGAAGGGGCATCCGTATCCGGAGATAATTTTTCCTTTCAGGAGCTGGAAGACGGGGAATTTATCATGAGCCTTTCCGATGGTATGGGTTCGGGAAGCCGTGCTTGTAAGGAAAGCGAAATGGTGATAGAGTTAATAGAGAAATTTTTGGAGGCGGGATTTTCCAAAGAGACGGCGATCCGCATGATGAATTCTGCGATGGTCATCCGTGGAGAAGATGATCTGTTTTCAACGGTTGACATCAGCGCACTCAATCTTTATGATGGGAACTGCACCTTTTATAAGATCGGTGCGTCTGCGACGTTTATACGGCACGCGGAGAATGTGGAATGCCTCATATCGGAAAATCTTCCGGTGGGTGTGTATCACAGTGTGGAGATCGAAAAGACAAAGCGCATTCTGTCCGATGGAGATTTTATCATCATGATGTCGGATGGAGTGTTAGAATACTTAAATGTGCCGCATCCGGAGGAAGCGATGGAGCATATCATTGCCGGGATCGATACGAATCATCCGGGCAGATTTGCAAAACAGCTCTTAGATCAGGTGTTGGTATACACAGATGGAAAAGTCAGCGATGATATGACGGTGCTTGTAGCGGCAGTATGGGAGAAAGCGTGAAAAAATGATTTTACAGAAGATGTTATCTTTTATGGAGAAATATCATATGTTGGATGGATGCAGGACGCTGGTGATCGGAGTTTCTGGCGGTGCGGACTCGGTCTGCCTTCTGCTTTTGCTGGAACAGATCTGCAAAGAGTGGGGGATTCTGCCGGTGGTTGTGCATATCGAGCACGGTATACGTGGAAAAGAGAGTCTTTCGGATGCCGCTTTTGTGGAAAACCTCTGCCGGCAGAAGCAGATTTTGTTTCATCTGTTTTCTTATGCGGTGGAGGAGATCGCAAAACAGAACGGCGAATCCACGGAGGAAGCAGGAAGACGGCTGCGCTACGCTTCGTTTGAACAGGTGGCGGAGCAGTATGAGTGTGCAAAGATCGCAGTCGCGCATAATGAAAATGACCAGGCAGAGACGGTGCTGTTTCATCTTGCGCGCGGAAGCGGATTGAAAGGGATGGGCGGAATTTTGCCGGTACGCGGCAATATCATCCGTCCGCTTCTCGGTGTGAGCCGTGCGGAGATTGAAGCGTATTTAAAAGAGGTGGGACAGCCGTACTGCACCGACAGCACGAATGCTTCCGATGTGTATGCACGCAACCGTATCCGGCATGAGACGATTCCGTCACTGACCGGGGTGAATGCGCAAGCAGTTTCACACATCGGGCAGACGGCTGCGGAGCTTGCGGAGGCGGCGGAATATATCAGGGAACAGACAAAAGAGGCTCTGCTGCGTTGTGTGGCAGGAAAAATAGAGGATATGAAAGCGTGCGGCAGTGTCTGCATAAAAGAGGAAGAACTTTGCAGCTATCCCTTGTTTTTACAGGGAAATATCATCTATGATCTCTTAGGGATGCTGGCGGGGAGCCAAAAAGATATGACAAGGGAACATGTCGCATCGGTACTTGCACTGCTGAAAAAACAGGTGGGCCGGAGGATATCACTGCCGTATCACTGCACTGCAGAAAGAACGTATGGCGGAATCTTGATAGAATGCGGGAAAAAGCCGCAAAAAGAAGAAACAGTGACAGAAGATGCATTTACATTTCGTGTTTTTTCAAATGATCCGAAAATTGGTGAAATTCCGAAAAATCAGTATACGAAATGGTTTGATTATGATAAAATAGAGCATGGTACCCAAATTCGGACGAGGCAGGAAGGAGATTTCTTTGTCCTCGATGAAAAAGGTGGAAAAAAGAAGCTGAAAAGCTATTTTATTGATGAAAAGATTCAGAGCGCGATGCGTGACCGGATTCCGCTCCTTGCGGACGGCAGCCATATCCTCTGGATCATTGGTTATCGCATCAGCGCTTATTATAAAGTGACGAAGGATACCAAAAGAATTTTAGAAGTACGATATGATGGAGGAAAGAAAAAATGAGTGAATCAGTTCGCGTAATGCTGCCGGAGGAAGAAGTCAACCGACGGATTGCAGAATTGGGCGAAGAAATCAGCAGGGAGTTTGAGGGAGAGCAGGTGCATCTGATCTGTATCTTGAAAGGATCGGTATTTTTCACCTGTGAGCTTGCAAAACGGATCACAGTTCCGGTGACGATAGATTTTATGACGGTCTCCAGTTATGGTTCGGGAACGACATCCAGCGGAAATGTCAAGATAAAAAAAGATCTCGACGAGGACATTGCCGGAAAAAATGTGGTCGTAATAGAAGACATTATTGATACCGGAAGAACACTTGCGTGTCTTTTAGATATTTTAAAAGAAAGAAAACCGAAAAAATTAAAACTCTGCACACTGCTTGACAAGCCGGATCGCCGGATCGCCGATGTGAGCGTGGATTACACCGGTTTCGAGATTCCGGATGAGTTTGTAGTGGGATATGGTCTGGATTATGATCAGAGATACAGAAATCTTCCATATGTCGGTGTTTTAGATTTGGGATAGGATAAAAGGAGGCTTTTGGGTGAAAAAGAATTACAGAGGGTTTGGTTTTTATGTGATGCTGATCCTGGTCGTGATCGGAGTATGGTATCTGCTTGATTCCAATCAGGGTGTAAACAACACATACACATATGCACAGTTTGAGGAAAACTTAAAGGACGGGGATGTCTCGTCCGTAAAGATTGACCAGAACCGGGAGATACCAACCGGTATTTTAGAGATCACGCTCGCAAACGGAAGCAGTCAGAAGCTCTATGTTTCTGATGTCAATGCGGTGCAGGATCTGCTTCAGGAATATGATCAGGATTACCGTGTGGCGGATGTTCCGGCGGAAAGCTGGCTGATGTCACTTCTGCCGCTGCTGTTAGTGTTCGGGGCGATGTTCATTTTATTTATGATCATGAACAATCAGGCATCCTCCGGCGGAAGCAGCAACAAGATGATGAATTTCGGCAAGAGTCATGCGAAGATGACGGTAGATTCCGATAAGCGGGTAACATTTGCCAATGTAGCAGGTTTAAAAGAAGAAAAAGAAGAACTTGAAGAGATCGTGGATTTCTTGAAAGAACCGGGAAAATATACACAGCTCGGCGCAAGGATACCGAAGGGCGTACTGCTTGTAGGGCCGCCGGGAACCGGTAAGACACTGCTTGCAAAGGCGATTGCCGGAGAAGCAGGTGTGCCGTTTTTTAGCATTTCCGGTTCGGATTTTGTGGAGATGTTCGTTGGTGTCGGCGCGTCCCGTGTCCGTGATCTTTTTGAGGAAGCAAAGAAAAATGCACCGTGTATCGTATTTATCGATGAGATTGATGCGGTGGCGAGACGCAGAGGTACTGGTATGGGCGGCGGCCATGATGAACGTGAGCAGACATTAAACCAGCTTTTGGTAGAGATGGACGGATTCGGCGTGAATGAGGGTATCATCGTGATGGCGGCAACCAACCGTGTGGATATCTTAGATCCGGCGATCATGCGTCCGGGACGTTTTGACCGTAAAGTCCATGTCGGACGTCCGGATGTAGGCGGAAGAGAAGAAATCTTAAATGTTCATATTAAAAATAAACCGGTTGGTGATGATGTAGATCTAAAGCAGATCGCGCAGACGACAGCCGGATTTACCGGTGCGGATCTTGAGAATCTTTTGAATGAATCTGCGATCATCGCGGCGAAAGAGAGACGTTCCTATATTACACAGGATGACATCAAGCGGTCTTTTGTCAAAGTGGGGATCGGCGCAGAGAAACACAGCCGTATTATCACTGAAAAGGAGAAGCGGATCACGGCATATCATGAGTCCGGTCATGCGATCTTATTCCATCTGCTGCCGGATGTGGGATCGGTTTATTCTGTATCGATCATTCCGACCGGTGCAGGAGCAGCGGGATATACCATGCCGCTTCCGGAACGCGATGAGATGTTTAACACAAAAGGACGTATGCTGCAGGAGATCGCGGTAGATCTCGGCGGGCGTGTCGCAGAAGAGCTGATCTTTGACGACATTACGACCGGAGCGTCCCAGGACATCAAGCAGGCGACGGAGCTTGCGAAGGCAATGGTTACGAAATACGGAATGTCCGAGAATATTGGCCTGATCAATTACAACAATGATGATGACGAGGTGTTTATTGGAAGAGATCTTGCGCATACCAGAGGTTATGGTGAAAACGTGGCATCGAGAATCGATGAAGAGGTAAAACGTATCATTGACGAGTGCTATGCAAGAGCGAAAAAGATCATCAATGAGAATATGGATGTGCTTCACAGATCGGCAGACCTGCTCTTAGAGAAGGAAAAGATCAGCCGTGAAGAATTTGAGGCATTATTTGAGGCGGAAGGTGTGTAAAACCCGGGTTGACAAGAAAATGGCGCAAACAGTTGCGCAGCTTGTACAAAATACAAATGTCAATATCGAGCATGGTACAAAGGTACTATACAATATTTACAAAAATAAACGAGAGATTTTGTGATGTTTGTGCACACTTATGGCGGGAATCATGGTACTATAATACCTGTAAAAACCCCCCAATACATTATAGAGTTTTTGCTACACCCCATAGTAAAAATACCTTCTCCTAAAAGAGACAGCTGATCGACAGGCTGTCTCTTTTACTGTCTAAAAATAAGAAATTCCAAAAAAGAAATTTTGTATAGAATAATGGTAGAAAAAAAGCCATATTTATATTATGATAGGAAACATGATGTGGGGTAAAGACCGCAATGTGAGAAACAGGTAAGAGAAGAGAGAAATGGCAGGTAAAGAAATGAAATATCAATCGGTATATGAATTGAATAAAACACAGCAGTACATTATGCAGATGCGTCCGGTATTGCATAAGCGTGCGCTGTTTAGTGATGGAACTTCGGATTACAGAAAACCGATGGAACCAAAGGAAAATGAGCCGGTGGAGATCCGGTTTCGGACAGCAAAGGACAATGTAGATGCGGTTCTGCTCTGGGCGGATGGCAGAGAGTATCCGATGAAAAAAGCAGAGACGGAGGATGAGTACGATTACTATGCCGTAAGCATCCAGCTTGGAAGAGAAAAAGTCAGCTACTATTTTGAAGTAGTCACAGGTGCATTGCACTGCTATTATGATCATTACGGCGTGACGAAAGAAAGATCAGAACATCCTTTCACAATTGTACCGGGATTTTCAACGCCGGACTGGGCAAAAGGAGCCATCATGTATCAGATCATGGTAGATCGTTTCTGCAATGGAGATCCGGCCAATGATGTGCTGGATAACGAATATTTTTACATCCGTATGCCGAGCAAAAAAGTCGAGACCTGGGAGAAGTGTCCGGAAAATTTCAGTGTCGATGAATTTTATGGCGGAGATCTCGCGGGTGTACTGGAAAAAATGGACTATCTGGAAGATCTTGGCGTGGAAGTGATCTATTTCAATCCGCTGTTTGTTTCTCCGTCCAATCATAAATACGATATACAGGATTATGACAACATTGATCCGCATTATGGAAAGATCGTTGTGGATGAGGGCGAAGTTCTCCCGGAGGGCTGTCGTGACAACCGTGAGGCGACCAAATATATTTCGCGCGTGACTGATCCGAGAAACTTAGAAGCCAGCAACGAGCTGTTTCGTCAGGTTGTGGAGGAAGCGCATAAACGCGGCATGAAAGTCATCTTAGACGGTGTGTTCAATCACTGCGGATCGTTCAATAAATGGATGGATCGCGAAAGACTGTATACGGATCGTGAAATCTATGAGCCGGGCGCTTATATTTCCGAGGACAGCCCGTATCGTGATTATTTTGCGTTTACGGATGAGCGGAGCTGGCCGAATAATACCACCTATGAAGGATGGTGGGGTTATGACACACTGCCGAAATTAAATTATGAGGGATCAAAGACACTTTATCAGTATATTTTACAGATTGCGAAAAAATGGGTATCCGCGCCGTACAACGCAGATGGATGGCGTCTGGATGTTGCTGCGGATCTCGGACACAGCCCGGAAGTCAACCACAAATTTTGGCAGGATTTCAGGGATGCGGTCAAAGAAGCCAATCCGAATGCCATTGTTCTGGCAGAGCATTACGGTGATGCGAGTGCGTGGCTGAAAGGTAATGAGTGGGATACCATCATGAACTACGATGCCTTTATGGAACCGCTTACCTGGTTTCTTACCGGAATGGAAAAGCACAGTGACGAGTACAAAGAGGAAAGAGAAGGCGATATTTGTCTTTTTGAAGAGAGCATGAAACGGGGCATGAGTACGATGATGACACCGTCCATCTTATGTTCCATGAATGAGCTTTCCAATCATGACCATTCCAGATTTCTGACCAGAACCAATCACAAGGCGGGGCGCGCGGAGGACCTTGGCACGAGAGCCGCAGAAGAAGGCGTAAATAAAGGCGTGCTCAGAGAAGCGGTAGTTGTTCAGATGACATGGCCGGGTGCACCGACGATCTATTATGGTGACGAAGCAGGGCTGTGCGGATTTACCGATCCGGATAACCGAAGAACCTATCCGTGGGGTAACGAGGATAAAAATCTGATCGAGTTTCACAAGGCAATGATCCGTATTCACAAGAGCAGTGAAGCATTCCGTACGGGATCAGTTCAGATGCTTTCCGGCGGCGGGAATTTATTGTGTTATGCACGTTTTAACCGGAAAGATCAGTATATCATAGCGGTAAATAACGATAATCTTGCAAGACATCTCGGAATCTCCGTATGGGGAGCAGGTATGCCGAAAGACTGTGAACTGGAACAGATCATGTTTACAAACGAGGGCGGATATTCGGTCGTGCCGGTCAGCTATCAGGTGAAGAACGGACATTTGAACCTTACCATGCAGAAGCGTTCAGCGATCATTTTAAGACGCAAAAAATAGCTTGCGTAACCGTACAGGCTATGTTATAATATATTACTGTCAGGGCATGTGAAGCATTGCTCTGATCATGGATGGATTCCCGAGTGGCCAAAGGGGACAGACTGTAAATCTGCTGCAAATTGCTTCGGTGGTTCGAATCCACCTCCATCCATTAAAAAGAATAGCGAAATGAATTTAAAAATACTGTCTGAGATTTCAGGCAGTATTTTTTGTTTAGGGCGACGAGAAAAAACTACTTGACCTGTCGTAGTAGTCGTGGTATGATTACTCCATTAGAAGTAATACGACAGACGTAGTACGACAGACGTACTATATCGGATCGCAGAAAGAGGGAGGCAATATGATAGAGATCAGCAGTGATGTCATCCGCGGTTACAATGATACGATTATTTTGTATCTGCTTTTGAAGGAACCGTCCTATGGCTATGAGATTTCCAAGAAGATCCGGAATCTGTCCGAGGATAAATATGTCATAAAAGAAACAACACTTTATTCTGCATTTACACGTATGCAGAAAAACGGCTACATCGTATCCTTTTACGGAGACGAGACCGGTGGAAAGAGAAGGACGTATTACCGGATCACGGAAAAGGGCAGGGAGTATTATTATGAGAAGTGCAAGGAATGGGTATTGACCAAAGAAGTGGTTGAAAAGTTTATCATCAGGGAGGAATATGAAAATGGAGACAATTAGAAATTATCTGGAAACGATGTTTCTGAATCTGCCGAAAACGCCGGAGGTTATGCGGGCAAAGATGGAACTTGGGCAGATGATGGAAGATAAATACAATGAATTGATCGCGGAAGGAAAAATGGACAATGAGGCGACCGGGATTGTAATCTCAGAATTTGGAAATCTGGAAGAACTGGCGGAAGAACTCGGTATCTGCGACTATCTGAAGAATGGAGATTTCGGGGAACGTAAGACGGTATCTATGGATACGGTAAAGAAATATATCTCCGAAAAAATCCGTTCCTCCGTGCGTATGGCGGTTGGGGTGCTGCTTTGCATTATAAGTCCGGTCGGGAGCATTTTTTTTGAATCACTGGCAGAGACGAAAGGAATATCAGGTAGTGCGGCAGATGCAGCAGGTGCTCTCCTGCTTTTTATTCTGGTTGCTGCGGGAGTCGGTTGTATCGTTTACGACTGTATCCGGATGAGCAAATGGGAATACTTGAAAAAGGGCGGACTCATGCTTGATTTTGCAACAGAGGGCTATGTGAGTGAGCAGCGCGAGAATTTTCGCCCGACCTATGCACTTTATATTACGCTCGGCGTGGTATGCTGCATTATAAGTGTGATCCCCTCGATCATCGTTGAGGCATTCTGGTATGATTCCCTGTTTCTAAATGATATGTCCGGAGCAGGTGTTCTTGTTTTTGTTGCGATCGGTGTGATGTTCTTTATCATGGGCGCAAAACGGAAAAGCGGCTATGAGACACTGCTTCATATCAATGGGGTACAGGGCACAAGCGCAATGGAAAAAAGCATGGGTAAAGATGATGAGCCGCAGAATGAACTGGAAAGAAATGTGATCTCTGTTTACTGGCCGACGATCGTATGTCTGTACCTGATCTGGAGCTTTTTAACCATGGATTGGTATATTACATGGATCATCTGGCCGATCGCCGGAATCATGGAGCGTGTGGTTCGGATCATATGCCGGGAGATCAAACGATGAGGAGGGAGAAAAAATGAAGAGAGCGATATATTTAAGTGTTCTTGCCGTGATCACGGTCGGCTGTATTTTATGGCGTGTCGGTGCGGACACGTTCGGATGGCTGGAAAAGGATGAGGGAAATGAGGAAGTGTCAGGACGTATGGAGACACTGGATGCTTTTGGCAAGATCAGCGTAGAGGCAGATACGCTGGATATTACAATAGAGAAAGGCAAAGAATACAGCCTTACCTATCACGCGGCTGGAAAAGATGCGCCGGAGTATAGTCTGGAGGATGGTGTGCTTACGGTCACACAGAAACAGAAAAAACATTGGCATATCGGAATTGTGCAGAGTCAGCCGGCAGCAATGATTATTACTGTGCCGGAGGGGGCGGTGTTAAAAGATGTAGATATCACTTCGGATGTCGGGGATGTGGATGTCCGTGAAATTATCGCGGAAAACTTTGAATGTATACTGGATGTCGGGGATCTGACGGCAGAAAACGCGGAGTTTACAGAGTGTACCATTGATGCGGATGTCGGAGATGTTATGCTGGATAAAGTCCGGGCGAAAAATTTAGAGGCAATATCGGATGTCGGAGATGTGGATGTGTCGCTGATCGGGGAAATTAAGGATTATAATGTTTCACTCGAGACGGGTGTCGGCGAAGCGAGGTTAAACGGAGAGAAAGTAAAGAGCAGCAGCCGGATCAATGCACCGGATGCGGAGGGCTTTCTTGATATATCGGCAGATGTCGGAGACATTGATGTGACGATCAATTAATAGATAAAAATAAAATCAGGATTTCCGGAGACGAAAAGGTCGGGCGGAAGTCCTGATTTTTTATTATCCGAACAGGTCGTGTTTTTTTGTGGAAGCCCGGGCAATGAGCTGCGGGCGCATCAGTGTGCGGCTGATCGAAACACCGCGCATCAGAGAATTTAAAGTGAAGTAACCGCATTTTCCGAGTTCTGCGCGATCCTGGCGGATGGTTGTGAGCGGCGGATTTAGCTGCGCGGAGATCGGCAGATCGTCAAAACCGGTCACGCTTATATCTTCGGGAACCGAAAAACCGTGTGCCTGACATTCGGCGATCACACCGGAAGCAATAAGGTCGCTTCCGCAGAGAATAGCAGTGGCACCGCTTTCCAAAAAGTGTGACACGTGGTATTTGGCACTTTCCGGCACATAATAGCCCTGTGCGATCAGGTTGCGGTTGGGGGTCAGATGATGATTTTCCATACTGCGTAAAAATGCCTGCTCACGCTGGTCGGACACCAGAGAGTGAGGCGATCCGTTCAAAAGGGCAATACGGGTATGACCAAGTTCGGCAAGATGCGCAACTGCGAGATCGATGCCTTCGAAGTTGTCTGTACCGATATAGCTTACATGTGGATTTTTTGGGATATAGTTGTCTAAAAGAACGGTTGGAATCGTTGTAGAGACAAACTGCTCCATCCAGGCATCCTGAAGGGCAAATCCAAGCAGGAAAGCACCGGAATAACCGTTTTTCAACATATAAATATCGTAGCGTTCCTTCTGCTGCAGTTCCGGAGTGACCGGGATCACAGTTACATCCCAGTTGTCTCTGAGTGCCGCCTGCCGGAAACCGAGGATCAGCTCATAACCAAACTGGGCATCAGATTCATATGCCATGTTTTCAATAAAAATACAGAGTCTTTTGTTTTGCTCTTTACGCATCCGCTTGGAGCGGTATCCCATTTCGATCGCAGTGTCCAAAACCTGCTGCCGCAATTCGTCACTGATGTCACTGGCACCGTTGATGCCTTTTGACACGGTGCTGACAGAAATGCCAAGTCTTTCCGCGATATCCTTGATCGTAACCATATCTTTTGTTCTCCCATATGTGAATATATGAATTATAAAGAAAAAATGTATGGTTTGCAAGCAACAAACAAATATTTTCGAAAAAAATCGGAAGTGCATTTGTCAAACTGCACAAATACAAAACGTAAAAAACAGTAAAAACGACGGAAATGAATCAAAACAGACCAAAAAGAACGCATTTTCATTGACAAAACAAAAACTGAGATATAGAATTACCTCAAGAACCGAAAGTTTACGAAAACAAAATACTGCGTGTGCAGACGTTTTTTTGGAGATTTGTGGAAACGTTACCACGAATTGGGTTAAAGCGTAAAGACGGTATCTTCATTTTAGAAAAGGAGAGGAACAAAGAACTATGAAAAAGAAAGCATTATCATTATTTCTTGTAGCTGCAATGGCAGCATCTATGGCTGGCTGCGGAAGCAAAGACGAAAGCACAGCCACCACAACAGACAACAGCACAACAACAGATTCTGCTGCATCTACCGAAGCAGGCGCATCTTCAGATGAGGAAGCATGGTCCGGTACTATCACTGTATGGAGCCCGCAGGAAGATCAGGACAGCGGCTGGCTGAAAGAGCAGTGTGACGCATTTAACGCAGCTCATGCAAACTGGGATATCACATTCGAATTTGGTGTATGTGCAGAAGGTGACGCAAAGACAAACGTAACAACAGACGTTGAATCCGCAGCAGATGTATACATGCTTGCAAACGATAACATTCCGGATCTTGTTTCTGCGAATGCACTTTCTGAGCTTGGCGGAACTTACCTCGATCAGGTAACATCCACAAACTCTGATACGATCGTAACATCTGTTACATATAAAGATGGAGTATACGCATTCCCGTTCACAAGTAATACATGGTTTATGTACTATGATAAGAGCGTATTTACTGATGACGATATCAAGAACTTTGATACTATGCTCTCTAAAGGAAAGGTTTCCTTCCCGTTATCAAACTCATGGTACATTCAGGCATTCTACGCTGGAAACGGCTGTACATTATTCGGTGATGGTACCGATGAAGCAGCAGGCATCGATTTCGGTGGAGATAAAGCAGCAGCAGTTACAGACTACCTTGTAGATTTAGTAGCAAACCCGAACTTCATCAACGATCAGGATGGAGCTGGTATCGCAGGTCTGCGTGACGGTTCTGTAAATGCAATCTTCTCAGGTTCCTGGGATGCAGAATCTGTAAAAGAAGCACTTGGTGATAATTACGGTGTAGCAGCACTTCCGGCATTTACAATCGATGGAACAGAATGCCAGATGAAATCCTTCGCTGGTTCTAAAGCAATCGGTGTAAACCCGAACTGTGAGAATCCGCAGGTTGCTATGTCTCTTGCAGCTTTCCTTTCCGGAGAAGATGCACAGCAGGCACATTATGATCAGAGAAACATCATCCCGTCCAATACAAACATCACTCTGGCAGATGATCCGATCGCAACAGCTACCGCAGAAGTACTGGATCACTGCTCTATCATGCAGCCGATCGTATCTGCAATGGGCAACTACTGGTCACCGGCTGAGAACATGGGTAAGAACCTGGTTGCAGGCGATATTACACATGACAATGCAGCAGAAAAGACCGAAGATATGAACACTGCAATGAACACAGATGTTGCAGCAGACGCTGAGGAAGCTACAGAATAATCTGATTTCTGTTTAAGTTAATAAGTAACAAGAGATGATCCAGGATGCCTTCTGGTATCCTGGATTATCTATGAAATGATTTATTCGCAGCGCGAGCTGGTTTTTAGGATCAAGGAGGCCCGAAAAGTGAAAAAGGCTGGGAAAAAGAAAAGAGTAAGTGAGTTTGCAACGGAATACACCCTTGCGAACGCAGTAAAAAAGGGAGATATCGTAACAAAGTTATCTTTCCTTATCATGGGATTGGGGAATATCGTACATAAACAGGTAATAAAGGGACTTATGTTCCTTGGCGTGGAAGCGCTTTATATCTGGTTTATGGTAACATCTGGTTTTTACAATTTATCAATGCTTCCATCACTTGGATGGAGGGAACAGGAAAAGGTCTGGAACGATCAGAAGAGCGTTTATGAATACACAGCAGGAGATCAGTCATTACTGCTTCTGTTATATGGGTTAGCAACAATTTTTATTACGGTTTGTTTTATCGTAGCGTGGAAAGAAGCGGTTACAAGTTCTTATAAAGCCGAAGTCCTCGCAAAGAACGGAAAACACCTGAACACATTTAAAGAAGACTGCAAGAGTTTGTTAAATCAAAATTTACATAAATTATTGATGGCGGCACCACTCACAGGAATCCTTGTTTTTACGGTATTACCGCTGATCTTTATGATCACGATGGCATTTACCAATTACAGCAAGGTAAAAGATCACCTGACTTTATTTGACTGGGTAGGTCTTGCCAACTTCAAGAAAATTTTGAATTTCAACGACAGTATCGGAAAGACATTCTATTCCGTACTGGCATGGACGATCATATGGGCGATCTTTGCGACTGCCTTAAACTATATCCTCGGTATGATCTTAGCAATCGTTATCAACCGTAAGGAAACACACGCAAAGAGTTTCTGGAGATTCTGCTTTGTACTGTCTATCGCAGTACCGCAGTTCGTATCATTGCTTATTATGCGTACTATGTTACAGCCGACCGGTATTGTAAATACATTATTGTTGAAGCATGGGCTGATCGACAGTGCACTGCCGTTCTTTACGAGTCCGATGTGGGCACGTGTGACGGTTATCGTCATCAACCTGTGGGTAGGTATCCCTTACACTATGCTTCAGGTAACCGGTATTTTGCAGAATATTCCGGGAGAACTTTATGAAGCGGCAAAGATTGACGGGGCGAATGCAGTGCAGACCTTCTTTAAGATCACACTGCCGTATATGCTGTTTGTCATGACTCCGTACCTGATCACACAGTTTACCGGAAATGTCAACAACTTCAACGTCATCTTCCTTCTGTCCGGCGGAAATCCTACTCCGGTGGAATCTACAGCAGGAAAGACCGATCTTCTTGTTACCTGGCTGTATAAGCTGACGATCGAGAAGAACTACTACAATCTTGGTGCGGTCATCGGTATCATGACCTTTATCGTACTCGCGATCGTTGCATTGGTAACTTACCGCAACACGACATCCTATAAAGATGAGGAGGGATTCATGTAATGGCAGCACAGAAAAAAGTTTCAGGTTCAAAAGTAAAAAAGAAAATTGTTAATGTCATTGTTCATGTCATCCTTGCAATATTGGCATTTATCTGGCTGTTACCTATTTTCTGGGTAATCCTGACCAGTTTCCGTGGAGAAAAAGGTTCTTATGTAACGACCTTTTTCCCGAAAACTTATACACTGAACAACTATAAAAAACTGTTTACCGATACCAGTATTTTAGATTTTCCGCAGATGTTCTTAAATACCTTTATCATTGCAATCTTTACCTGCATTATAGCAACAATTTTCGTACTTTCTGTTGCGTACTGTATGTCAAGAATGCGCTTTAAGATGAGAAAACCGTTTATGAACTTTGCGATGATCTTAGGACTGTTTCCGTCGTTCATGTCCATGATCGCTGTTTACTATATCTTAAAGGCGATCGGACTTTCTGAGGGTTCCATGATCCGTGTTGCACTTATTATTGTGTATTCGGCGGGAACCGGCGTAGGCTTCTATGTGGCAAAAGGTTTCTTTGATACGATTCCGAAGGCACTCGATGAAGCTGCGATCATTGACGGTGCGACAAGATGGCAGGTATTTACCAAGATCATCGTCCCGCTCAGTAAACCGATCATCGTTTATACGATTATCACATCTTTCATGAGTCCGTGGCTGGATTTCATTTTCGCAAAAGTTATCTGCCGTGCGGATGCGAAGTATTACACCGTATCCATTGGTCTTTGGAAGATGCTTGAAAAAGAATATATTGATGGCTGGTACACCTGCTTCGCTGCGGGCGCAGTTATCGTATCAATCCCGATCGCGATCTTATTCCTTGCGACACAGAAATTCTATGTTGATGGAATGAGTGGTGCGGTAAAGGGTTAATGATTTTTTGGGCTGTCTCCGTATACAGGGGGCAGCCCTTACTTTTTCGGGGAAATAAGTTTATGTTGGGGGAAAGAAGAAATGAAGACAAAAAGAAGAGTGCAGGCGCTTGTGCTTGCGGTTTTACTGCTTGTGACCGGAATATTTGCCGGAAATGCTACGGGAACAAAGGAAAAAGAGCCGGAGGTCATAGATGACAAGTACCGGACTTATTACGAGGTGTTTTTGTACAGCTTTTATGACAGCAATGGAGACGGGATCGGGGACATCCAGGGACTGATCGACAAACTTGATTATATCAATGACGGAGACGATAAGACAGATACCGATCTTGGGTGCAATGGGATCTGGCTTATGCCAATTATGCCGTCTGCGACATATCATAAATATGATGTAACAGACTATAAAAATATTGATGCACAGTACGGCAGTCTGGAGGATTTTGAGGAACTGGTCACAGAGTGCCATAACAGAGGTATTCGTCTTATCATCGATCTGGTTATGAATCATACGTCATCCGGGCATTCGTGGTTTCAGACGGCGTGTGATTATATCGAGGGGCTTGATGGCGCAGAACCATCGGAAGCGGAATGTCCGTATTTTGGCTATTACAATTTTACGAAAGAGCCAAAAGGAGATGTCTACTATCAGGTAGGCGATACGGACTGGTATTATGAGGCGCAGTTCTGGAGCGAAATGCCGGATCTGAATCTGGAAAACGAGTCAGTGCGAGGCGAATTTGACGATATCACTTCCTTTTGGATGGATCTTGGTGTGGATGGTTTCCGTCTGGATGCAGCAGGTGAATATCAGACAGGACAGACAACGAAGAATGTGGAGATCCTGTCCTGGTTTAATTCCATGGTGAAGGAAAAGAGCGAAGACGCTTATATTGTAGCGGAAGTGTGGCAGGATCTTGATATTTATGCGCAGTATTATGAAAGTGGGATTGATAGCTGTTTTGATTTCGCATTTGCAAACGCGGACGGAATCATTGCGGACAGTTTGAAGAAGACTTCCGGTTATAACGCATCTTCCTATGGAAATGCGGTCTGCAATGTACAAAAGAAACTGGCAGCTTACAATGAAGATTATATTGACGCACCATTTTATACCAATCATGATACGGCACGCAGTGCCGGCTATTATTCCGGTGATTACAGTGAAAATATGACGAAGATCTCCGGTGCTATGAATCTGTTTATGAGCGGAAATGCGTTTTTGTATTACGGCGAGGAGCTTGGCATGAAAGGCTCCGGTAAAGATGAGAATAAGCGCGCACCGATGTACTGGAGTACGGATAAAACAGCGGAAGGCATGTGTGACGGACCGGAGGGCATGGATGCGCTCAAGATGAAGTATGGAAGTCTGGAAGAACAGAAGGATGATCCGGATTCGGTCTATAACTTTTACCGCGCCGTTATAAAGCTGCGCAATGCCTATCCGGAGATTGCAAGAGGGCAGGTATCGTTCTTGAAAGATCTCTCCGATGAAAATGTCTGCGTGATCCAAAAGACCTGGAATGACAGGGAGATTCTGATCGCGTTTAATCTGTCCGAACAGGCAGAAACCATAGATTTGTCCGGTCAGTCTCTGGGCGGCAGAAAAGCGGGGGATATGAGCCTTGGCGGAGCACTTGCAACAACAGAGGAAGAAATCGTATTTTCGGGTGGAACATTGTCACTGCCGACCTATTCCGTGGCGGTTATGGAGTAGAACGGTATGTGAAGGGCATAAAGCATCTATGGCATTGCAGATATGTAGAGATACACATCCGGTCAGCTTGTTCGGGGAATTCAAATGGCGGATTCCCCGAACAAAAAAATAATAAAAAAATAATGAAAAATCCTTGACAAAATGGATTACTTCATGTAAAATTATTTTTGCTGTTGGAAAAACAGGAATGCCTGGTTAGCTCAGTTGGTAGAGCAGAGGACTGAAAATCCTCGTGTCTCTGGT
>CAYMCM010000040.1:0-21764 GCA_964388945.1 uncultured Roseburia sp. | reverse complement strand
CAAGAGAGAATTCCACCGCATAAGTGGGCGGTGGAATTTAAAATTTCAATTTTTGCGTTAGAGTAAAAATATAAAAAAGATTGTAAAATCATGGATTTTATTATAAAATAAAGTAGAAATAGTATGAAAAAGGGGTATGCGTATGCGTTATCTTCCAATCGTGAAATTAAATCCAGGCATGGCTTTGGGACGGGATATCTATGACGGCGAAGGCAGAATGCTGCTGGCAAGACATCTGATCCTGGCACCGGAACATCTTCAGGCACTGGAACGCTATGGATTTCCGGGAGTATATATTGATGATGAATTCACTGCCGGAATTGAGATTGAAGAGGTTTTGAGTCCGCAGGTTAAGAGTCAGGTTTTGGAGTTGGTGCATGATCTGTTTCTGATCGATGAGCATGATCCGATAGAAGAGGAAGAACGGATTCGGAAAGTCATTATGGATGTCGTTCAGGATATTTTGAGTGACGGCGATGTCATGTATAACATGATGGATCTGAAAAATTACGATGATTATACCTATTTTCATTCAGTAAATGTGGCGACGCTGGCAGCAGTGCTCGGTGTGCGTTACGGAATGAGCGAATACGAATTAAAAGTGCTTACAACAGGAGCTTTGCTTCATGATATAGGAAAGAAATTTGTCAAAGCGGACGTCTTAAATGCGAGACGGGCACTGACAGAGGAAGAAAGGCGTCTGGTGCTTCAGCATCCGAAGCTTGGCTATGAATTTCTGAAACGAAACTATGATTTTGACCTAAACGTATGCGAGGGTGTGCTTGGACATCATGAATGGTACAACGGTGAAGGGTATCCGCTCCGCCGTTCCGGTGAGGATATACCGATTTATGCGCGTATCATAAAGATGGCGGATGTGTATGATGCAATGACATCCAAACGTCCGTATCATGATGCGATGTCACCGTCTGATGCGGTGGAGTACATCATGGCGATGAATGAATCCGAATTTGATCCAAAGCTTGTGGATATATTCTTGAAATGGGTAGCAGTCTATCCGGTGGGATGCGAAGTAGAACTTTCTGATGGCAGGACGGCAGTTGTGGTCAAGAATCATCATGATTTTCTGCTACGCCCGAAGATTAGAATGATGGAGAGCGGAGAGGAGATTGACCTATTATCGGATATTGATGCGAGAAATATTACAATTTTAAAGCTGGCGGTTTAGAAAGAGGTAGTTATGACAGGTCAGGCAAAGAGTGCAGTAGATACTCTGCTGGCAGAAGCATTAAAAGAATTGGCAGAAAAACGTCCGATTGAAAAGATCACAATTAAAGAGATTACAGACAAAGCAGGTGTGATACGGCCAACGTTTTATAATCATTTTCAGGATAAATATGAGCTGCTCGAATGGATTATTACGGAAGATCTCTTAAAACCAATGATACCGCTCATCAAAAATGGGATGCTGGATCAGGCATGGATCTTTCTGTTTACATCCATTGAACGTGAGAAAAGTTTTTATTCCAGATTCAGTCGATTGGAGGGGCAGAACTCTTTTGAGGTCATTATAAAAGGATGTGCGAAGAAGGTACTGCTTCAGATTTTTTCGGAGGAAGGAGCGACAAATCCGATCCGTTATTCTTGGCTGACGCCGGATCTGGTGGCGGAATATTATGCGCAGTCGATGTGCTTTGTAGTGCTTACCTGGATTCAGGGCGGTATGGTCGTGGAACCGAAGAAGCTGGCTGAGATCTACGATTACATTATGAAGCATTCTTTAGAAGATGTGCTCATGGAAATGAAGAAACAATAGATATACAAAACAGCGCATATGTATAATTTGCGTGACAGAATGAAAAAAGTGTATAACGGCATGATACACAAAGAAAAGATTGAATATTTTCGTATTCGATCTTTTTTTTTATTATAATGGACAGAATGCGTCAGAAAAGGCGCAAGGATAGAAAGAAGAAAGAGAAGGTGAAGGAATGATTAAGTTTGGAAAGACAGTTGTAAAATTTAGAATCCCGATTTTGATTTTGAGTTTTCTGCTGTTGATACCTGCCGGCATTTCGTACATTAATACGAGGATCAATTACGATATCCTTTCGTACCTGCCGGGAGATATTGATACGATGAAAGGGCAGGATATCCTGCTGAATGATTTTGGAACAGGAGCATTTTCACTATGTGTCGTAGAGGACATGAATGAAAAGCAGGTAGTTGATCTCGAAAATGAGATGAAGGAAGTGGAACATGTCAAAGATGTCATCTGGTATGACACACTTGCAGATATTTCCATTCCGATGGATGTGCTGCCGAGTGATGTGAAGGATGCTTTCAATAACGAGGAAAAGAATGCGACACTGATGATCGTGACGTTTGATACCTCCATGTCGGCGGATGAGACGCTGGATGCGATCGAAGAGTTACGGACGCTGACGAAACAGCAGTGCTTTATGAGCGGTATGTCTGCGGTAGTTACAGATATTAAAAAGATCTGTAATAGTGAAGCAATCGCCTACGTTATACTGGCAGCGGGACTTTCTGCGGTGGTGCTGGCGCTGACGATGGATTCTTTTCTGGTTCCGGTATTTTTCCTTTTGAGTATCGGAATGGCGATCGTTTATAACCTGGGAACAAATATGATCGCAGGAGAGATCTCATTTATCACGCAGGCACTTGCGGCGGTTTTACAGCTTGCGGTTACGATGGATTATTCGATCTTCCTGTGGCACAGTTATCAGGAGAATCAGGAACGGTTTCCGGGAGACAAGAAGCGCGCCATGGCACATGCGATCTCCAATACGATCAGTTCCGTAGTGGCAAGTTCCGTTACAACGGTAGCTGGATTTGTGGCAATGTGCTTTATGACCTTTACCTTAGGACTTGACCTTGGAATCGTCATGGCGAAAGGTGTTATACTCGGCGTGCTTTGCTGTGTGACTGTGCTTCCGGCTATGATCCTTACCTTTGACGGAGCGTTGGAGAAGACGAGACACAGAGCGCTGATTCCGAAGTTTGATAAGGTTGGCAGCTTTGCGACAAAGAAATTTCCAATCTTTCTGGTATTGTTCGTGGTGATATTGATCCCGGCATTTTATGGCTATAAAAATACGGATGTATATTATGATCTGGCAGGAACACTGCCGGAAGAGCTTGAAAGTGTGCAGGCAAATAACAAACTGGAAGAAGATTTCAGTATGGGCGCAACGCACATCATACTGGCGAGCAGTGATCTTTCCCACAAAGAGGCATCCAATATGATCGATGAGATCAATGATCTGGACGGCGTGGCTGTGGCACTCGGCAAAGATTCTGTTTTAGGACCAATGGTTCCGCAGGAAATGCTTCCGGATGACATCAAGGATATGCTGGACAACGGTGAGTTACAGATGATCTATATTATGTCTGAATATAAGACAGCATCGGATGAAGTGAATGCACAGTGTGATGCGATAAAGGAGATCATCAAACGTTATGATCCTACGGCAATGCTGATCGGTGAAGCACCATGTACCGAAGATCTGATCACGATCACAGATCAGGATTTTAAGACCGTAAGTGCGGTTTCGATCATTTTAGTATTTTTGATCATTGCGATTTCCTTAAAATCCATTTCTATCCCGATCATTCTGGTTTCGGTCATCGAGTTTGGTATTTTTATCAATATGGGTATTCCGCACTACACCGGAACGATACTTCCGTTTATCGCATCCATCGTAATCGGAACCATCCAGCTTGGAGCGACCGTGGATTACGCGATCTTAACGACGAATAAATATAAGAGAGCAAGAAACAGCGGTGCCGGAAAACAGGAAGCAATCGAGACGGCAATGCGAAGCTGTCTGCCATCAGTATTTGTCAGCGCACTCAGCTTTTTTGCGGCAACCTTTGGTGTCGGCGTTTACTCAAGTATTGATATGATCAGTTCACTTTGTATTCTGCTTGCACGAGGAGCGATCATCAGCTTCCTTGTAGTAGCATTTATTTTGCCTGCAATGTTTATGGTATTTGACAGGGTGATCTTAAAGACAAGTATCGGATTTACGGTAAAGGAATAGAGAAATCAGATAGAACATAAGGAGGAAACAGAATGAAATTTTCAGAGCTGAAAACAAGATTTAAAAATAAATATATTATGCGTGTGATCGCAGGAGTGCTTTGTATCGCAGTGCTCGGCGGCGGATACGGAACTTACCGGGTAAGTGCGGCAAAAGTACCGGAAAGTGAGTCGGTGGAAGAAGCGGCTGAGGAGTCAACCGAAGAGGTGACAGACAATGATCTGGATGAGAGCATCAATAATATCATTGATGATTTAAAGTCAGGGGCTTCTAAGGATGTCGGAAAAGAGGAGACCGTATATCTGATCTCAGGCGCAGACGGAACAGTGAATAAGACGATCGTAAGTGACTGGTTAAAGAATCCGGATGGTTCTGCGACACTTGAGGATGCTTCGGATCTGGATGAGATTGAAAATGTAAAAGGTGATGAGAAGTATACAAAGAGCGGAAATAATCTGACCTGGCAGGCGGATGGAAATGATATTTTCTATCAGGGAACGACCACGAAGCAGGCTCCGGTTTCGGAAAAGATCACCTATTATCTGGATGGAAAAGAGATGAAGCCGGATGAGATTGCCGGAAAGAGCGGAAAAGTCACGATCCGCTTTGATTATACCAACAATGAAAAAACGACAGCAACAATCGATGGGAAAGAAGAAGAGGTTTATGTTCCGTTTACCGTTGTGACAGGAATGGTTTTAGATGACAGCTTTAAAAATGTTCAGGTTACAAACGGAAAGCTGATCTCCGATGGAAAAAATAATGCAGTGGTTGGTATCGCAATGCCGGGACTGAAAGAAAGTCTGGATGTAGACAGCGATGATTTTGACGGAGATGTGGATATTCCCGATTACGTGGAAGTGACTGCGGATGTAGAGGATTTCTCACTGGAAATGACAATGTCTGCCATTGTAAACGGACTGCAGACAGCAGGTACGGACAGTATCGATCTGACCGATCTGGATGATGCGATCGATACGCTGACGGATTCTGCCACCCAGTTGGTAGACGGATCAGGAGAACTTTCTGACGGAGCACAGACACTTGCGGACGCGATCGAACAGTATACCGATGGAACCCAGACACTTTCTGACGGAATCGGAACACTGGCAGATTCTGCACCGGCATTGACTTCCGGTGTAAGTACATTTGCAAACGGAACGCAGAGTCTTGCAAGCGGAGCACAGACACTTGTAAATGGAACACAGAGTCTGCTTACCGGAACGCAGCAGATTGCGGCCGGTATCAGCGATGCGAGACAGGGAGCGGATACGTTAAATGCGAATGTACAGTCACTGGCAACAGGCGTACCGCAGCTTATCAATGGAATTTCTGCAAAGGCACAGAGCTATGGCGCACAGGGGGCGAATGTGGATGCGGACAAGCAGGCACTTCAGACAGCACTGACGGATTATTCGACCAATGTTACAACAGCAGTTGCAACAGCAACAGCGCAGGCTACGGCACAGGCGATCCAGAGCGGTCAGGACCCGACAGCCGCAGCAATGGCGGCAGCACAGGCGGCAGCGCAGGGCGTAGACAGTTCTGCGGTTATGGCAGCAGTACAACAGCTTGGCGCAGATGCCGGAGCACAGGGGGCGGCAGCAGCACTCAATGAAGTATCAGCGCAGCTTGCAAATGGCGGACTTACGGTGGACAATATCACAGCGCTTGCAAACGGCGTGAGCAGTCTTGACAGCGGATTACAGCAGCTTGACAGCGGAGCATCATCTCTGGTGACCGGAGCAAGCCAGGTGAATGATGGAGCAGGTCAGTTAAGCAGCGGCGCGAACCAGGTGAATGATGGAGCAGGTCAGTTAAACAGCGGAGCAGGACAGTTGATGGACGGTGTGAATCAGCTTCAGAGCGGAGCCGAGACACTGGTTGCAAACAATACAGACTTAAAGAGCGGAGTATCTGACTTAAAAGACGGAGCCAAAGAACTTGCGGACGGAATGGAAGAATTTGATTCCGAAGGGATTAAAAAGATTGCAGATGCGTATAACGGCGATGTAAAGAAACTGTTAGACCGTCTGGATGCAGTCGTTGATGCGGGAAAAGATTATCAGGTATTCTCACAGGTGAAAGAGGGAACGGATGCAAGTGTGAAATTCATTATTAAGACAGATTCTGTAAAAGTAGATGACGAAGACAAAAAATAAGTGTATAATTAAATACAGAAAAAATAAGATTACCCAAAACGCAGGAGGAACGCTATGAATTGGATTGAAATATTGCTGATAACATTTGGTATCTCAATGGATATATTCGGGATCGTTACCTGCGAAGGGGCGCTGTTAGCAGAGATTGATAAAAAGCGTCTTGTGGCGGGAAGCCTGATGGTTGCCCTGCTGCAGACGGTGGCGCTGTATCTCGGCAATCTTGTCGGCGGGGCATCTCTCAGATACGATATCAGGGGCAGACAGATACTGACAGTCCGTGTGATCGTGGCGCTTATCTTTATCGTACTCGGTCTGCGTATGATCTGGAAGGCATGGAAGAATAAGAGCATTGTGGAGCGCAGGGAGGAGAACGGACTGAGCTTGGGAAGAGTGTTAAAATGTGTCGCAGATTCGAGCGTTTGTACGCTTCTGACCGGAGTAGCGTTCGGTTTCCTCGGAACCAATGTAACCAGAGTGCTGATCATGGTGATATGCTTTACGATCCTGATGTTTGTTTTCGGTATGTATACCGGATATCGTTTCGGATTTGAACAAAAGACAAAGGCGTACAGCGTCGGAGGAATTTTGCTCATCATCGGTGGAATCGATGTGGTGATACGGTATATTGTCTGCTAAAAAGAAAATGTGTTACAGTGATAAGGAATGAAGGCTTTGTGGAGAGGCTTTCATTCCTTTTTTTAGAATAAATTCACACTATTTTAAGAAAAAGCGGAAGAAACCATGCTATAATAAAAACACTTGATAAGAATGATAGCAGAAAGGAGAAGTTGGATGCCGCGGATCACAGTGATCTCACAGGATGGAGCAAAGAGCAGGGCAGTTTCGGTAACAACAGGCGAGACGGTTCTTACCGGCTTAAGAAAGCTTGGCATTTTGATGGAAAGCTGCTGCGGGAGCGGAGCCTGCAAAAAGTGTACCGTTTTTTATGAAAGCCCGATGCCGGAAGTATGTCCGGAAGACGCGGCGCTTGGGGAAGCAGCTCTTTTAGCGGGAAAGCGCCTCGCATGCAGGCACAGGGTGACGGAGGATATCCGGGTGCGGCTTACGGGTGGCATGCGTTTTGCGGAAGAGGAAAGACCGCAGATGCAGATCGAGGGTTTCGCTTTGCAGCGCATGGCGGCAGATCGCAAAGCGGTATCGGAAGAAGAACGGGAATATACCGTAATCTTAGACATCGGGACGACAACGCTTGCGGCGGCATTTGTGCGGGAAAGTGATTTTGGGATAGAGCAGGTGCTGACGCGGGAAAACAGTGAGCGCAGATACGGAAGTGATGTGATCAGCCGCATTCAGGCGGCAAACGAGGGAAACAGCGCAGATATGCAGATTGCTATCTGGGCGGATATAGAGGCGATGTGTGCGGAATTTGCTGACCAAAAATACACGGCGAAAGGAGACAGTGACAAGGGCAGTGTCTGCTTCCGGGAGCTTGTCGTCACTGGAAATACAGTCATGGAGCATCTGCTGTGCGGCTACTCCCTAAAAGGGCTCGGAGAAGCACCGTTTCGTCCGTTTTCGCTGGAACTGACCAGACAGAAAAAAAGCGCAGTCTTTTCGGGGAAGGGATTGCTTGAAGAAACAGAAGTCATCGTTTTGCCCGGAATATCCGCATTCGTGGGAGCAGACATTGCGGCAGGATTGTATGCAGTATCCATGGATCGGGAAGATGGTGCTGCGCTGTTTGCTGATATCGGAACCAACGGGGAACTGGCGCTTGGTGTGAACGGAACGATCCTTGCCACAACGACTTCGGCTGGCCCTGCCTTTGAGGGGGCAAATATACGGGATGGCGTTCCGGGAATAGAGGGAGCGATCCAACGGGCAAACCTGCTCGGAGGACGGCTTGTGGTCGAAACGATCGGAAAGAAGCCGCCGGTCGGGATCTGCGGGAGCGGAGTGCTTGATCTGGCATCGGAGCTTTACCGGGGCGGTATCCTTGACCGGCATGGAACCTTTGTGGATGGAGCCAAAAGCTATACAATAGCAAAGCGGGCAGACGGCAGTGAGATCTTGTTTACCCAGGAGGATATGCGGCAGCTTCAGATGGCAAAGTCAGCGATCCGAAGCGGAATAGAGCTGCTGTTAAAAGAAGCGGGCGTGAGTGAAGATGCGGTGCAGACGGTATGGCTTGCCGGGGGATTTGGGTGCAGACTGAATGTACACAAGGCGGCATTGCTTGGACTGATCCCCAAAAAACTGGAAAAAAGGACAAAAGCAGCCGGAAATACCGCATTACTCGGAGCGTACCAGTTTGCAAAGACGTGCAGAGAACATGGAAGAAAAGAAGCGGAGATGCGTTTCAAAGAACTGATCAAAAGGACGAAAGTGCTTAATCTGGCGGAGCAGCCGGACTTTGAAACATACTATCTGCGAAATATGGATTTTTAAGCAAGATAAGTTTTAAAATAAAAATAGAAAAGAGGGAACAGAACCAAGATGAAATTATTACTTACGGCGGTGAACGCAAAATATATTCATTCTAATCTTGCGGTGTACAGTCTGCGTGCGTATGCAAAAGAGTACCGGGAACAGATCGAACTTGCGGAATATACGATCAATCACAGACAGGAATATATTTTGAGCGGTATTTACAGAAAAAAGCCGGATGTTTTATGTTTTTCCTGTTATATCTGGAATATCGGCATGGTGCTTTCTGTTGCGGAAGAATTTCATAAACTGTGTCCGGATGTGCCGATCTGGATGGGCGGTCCGGAGGTTTCCTATGAGACAGAAGATTTTCTTCGGGCGCATCCGTTTGTGACAGGTGTCATGGTGGGGGAAGGAGAGCAGAGCTTTCTTCACCTGTGCGAATATTATGTAAACCAAGAACGGCAGAGGAGCATTACGAGAAAGGAAAAGCCGGAAAAGATAAGAGGACTTGCATTTTTAGACGGGGACGGGCATATGGTGTTTACCGGGGAACAGGAGCCGCTTGCGATGAGCGAGATCCCGTTTTGCTATGAAAATATGAAAGATTTCCAAAACCGTATCATTTATTATGAGTCAAGCCGCGGATGTCCGTTCCGATGCAGCTACTGCCTGTCGTCGATTGAGAAAAAACTGCGTTTCCGTGATCTGGAGTTAGTAAAGCGGGAACTTTCCTTTTTTATTGAAAAAGAGGTGCCGCAGGTTAAGTTTGTGGATCGCACGTTTAACTGCGATCATAAACATGCGATGGAGATCTGGAAATTCATCCGGGAAAATGACAGAGGGATCACGAATTTTCATTTTGAGATCGCGGCAGATCTTTTGACGGAAGAAGAGATCACATTTCTTAAAAGTCTGCGGCCGGGACTGATCCAGCTTGAGATCGGTGTGCAGACGACTAATCCGGAGACAATCACAGAGATCCACCGAAAAATGGATCTTGCACGCTTAAAACAGGTAGTCAGAGAGATCAAGGCGGCGGGAAACATCCATCAGCATCTGGATCTGATCGCAGGACTGCCGTTTGAAGATTATCAGACGTTTCAGAAGTCCTTTGATGAGGTCTACGCATTAAAGCCGGAACAGCTCCAGCTCGGATTCCTCAAGGTGTTAAAGGGCTCGTTTATGTTTGATCATGTGGGAGAATATGGCGTTTACTATGGCAGTCAGCCGCCGTATGAGGTCTTAAAGACCAAATGGCTTTCCTATGATGCTGTGTTAAAGATCAAGCAGATCGAGGAAATGTTAGAGGTTTACTACAACAGCAGACAGTATCCGATGAGCATACGGCTTTTAGAGACGGAATTTGACAGCGCGTTTACTATGTTTGCTGCGCTTGGGGCATATTATGAAAAGAAGGGGTATTTTGCCATGAGCCATTCCAGAATCAGACGCCTTGAGATACTGCTTGCGTTTGCAGAAGAGATCGATCCAAAGCATCTTACGGTGTTTAAAGAGGCGGCGGTCTATGATATTTACAGCAGGGAAAACGCTAAGAGCCGTCCGGTGTTTGCGAATGATTTGTCGGAATATAAGGAATTGACACGAAAATTCTGTAAAAACGGAAAAATGCAGCATCTCGAAAAATTCAACTATATCATGCCAAAGGAAGAGACGGTCACAAAGCTTCCGGAGAGGCAGACGCAGCCATATTATCTGCTGTTTGACTATGAAAAGCGTGATGCCTTAAATCATCAGGCAGACATCCGTCCGGTGGATGTGCAAAAAGAGGAGGAAACGCAGGATGCTTAAACGTTATGTAGTGGCAGATCTTGAGATGACGGGGTTAAACCCGCGGAAAGATAAGATTTTAGAGATTGGTGCCGTAAAGGTGGAAAACGGATGTGTGACGGAACAGTATGAGACTTTTGTGAATCCGGGCGTGGCAATCCCGCAGAAGGTACGTGATCTGACCGGGATCACAGATGAAATGGTAAAAGACGCGCCGTACATTGGAGATGTAATCGCAGATTTTATCAGCTTTTGCGGGGAAGAGGTTTTAGTGGGGCACAATGTAATTTTCGATTACAGTTTTTTAAAGCAGGCGGCGATCAATGAAAAACTTTCTTTTGAGAAAAAAGCGGTGGACACGTTGAAGCTTGCACGTAAATTTCTGCCGGATTTAGAGCACCGGACGCTTGCGTATCTTTGTGCGTATTATGGGTTTGATCGGACGAACGGACACCGGGCACTTTTTGATGCACTCACGACAAAAGAAGTGTTCGAACGTCTAGCTGAAACGTATGGGGAAAAAGATGCGTCTGCCTTTGAACCGAAGCCGCTCATCTATAAGGCCAAGCGGCAGACTCCGGCAACGCAGATACAAAAAATTCACTTGAAAGAATTAATGGATTATCATAAAATAAGCATTGATGTGGATTTTGATACTCTGACAAGAAGCGAAGCATCCCGTCTTACAGACCGGATACTCGCTCAGTATGGAAAAATACATTGATCTTTCGGAAAAATCAGGAAGAAGCGGATGCTTTAAGCAGGCAGTCTTCTAACTGTTTTACGGTGGCATCCCGAAGAAGCGGATTTAAAGCGGATGCATCTTCGATCAGCTTACGGATTTTGTCCGGTGTCTGGTCTTTGACATACAAAGACGCCAGAAATACAAACAGACGGCTTGCATCGCAGTGGATGGAAACACCGTATTCAAGTACCTCTATGGCTTCTTTGAGAAAACCGTTGCTGTCGAGTTCCTGTCCATAGCTGTATAGCAGATTGGAAAGGCGGGTGAAATTCTGATCGTATTCGGAAAGAACCGTAAGGTTCGCAGTGCCATAGGTCAGTTTCAAATCTGTATTGGACATTCCGCCTAGATTTATGATCTTTTTTTCGGCAAGAGCCGTAAGTTCTGATTCGAGACTTTTACAGCGCTCGGAGGAACATACGCCGAGCGGAAAGGAGTCGGGACTGATCTGGATATAGGGCAGATCAGAAATGTCCTTTTTGCGGATGTGGTTGGACTCATATTCTCTCGACCAGAATTCTTCTGCGGCATTTTTGGATCTGCGGGAAGAACTGTTGCGGAAAAGAGAAAGAACGGAGAGAATGATGAGAAAACCTCCGAAGCATAGAAATAACATAATATCAGACCTTCTTTACATAAAAAGTATAGGGTAAAAACGGAAACGAGGTGATTTTATATGATGAATTTTCGAAATTCTAAAAAAAAGCGGATCTTCGCGGCTGTGATCGTATTGATTTTGTGCGCGTCCATGCTGCTTTCCTTAGTCATAACCGTTGCCGTATAGGAAGGAAATCCTTCATGTTCATAATATACACAAAAACAGCGGTTTCTGTCAAATATATTTGTAGTTATGCGCATTGAAAAAAGAAGCAGTTATGTTAAAATAGCAACTGTACAATGTAAAAAGAATCAAGATTAGTTTATAGATGAAAGAGGAAGACTATGAGAAAAAAGAAATCAGTTGGTATTCTTTTGACGGCGGCACTTGTTATGATATTTGCTTTTGTGGGAGATGCAGACTTTGCAGTTGCGAAGGAGAGTCTTGTGATTCCGCAAAATGTATATATCGGTGAGGTGGCAGTCGGCGGAATGACGTCTGCGGAAGCAAAAGAAGCTGTGCAGGATTATGTGAAGGAAAACAGTGACGGAGATATTGTTCTCACCGCGGGCGAAAACAGTGTGACGGTAAAGGCGAGTGAGCTTGGACTGGAATGGGGAAACACTCAGGTTGTGAATGAGGCGGTTATGATCGGAAGCTCCGGAAACCTGATCAAGCGTTACAAAGATATAAAGGATCTCGAAAACAAGAATAAGGTTTATGATATTGTATATACCGTGGATACAGAAAAGACGACACAGGTGTTGAATGATAAGGCGGCAGAGCTGAACCAGAAGGCGGTCAACGCGAGCCTTTCCAGAGAAAACGGTGCTTTTGTGTATGCGGACGGCAAGCAGGGGATTTCAGTAAATGTAGGCGGTTCCGTGCAGGAGATCAAAGATTACTTTAACTCCGACTGGAATGGCGGAGAGGCAAAGATCGCACTGGTCGCAGATGTGGTTGAGCCGGAAGGAAACAAGGAATCGCTTGCAAAGGTAAAGGATGTTCTCGGAACTTACCATACAGATTTCAGTGATTCTTCTGCCTCCCGTATCACAAACATTAAAAATGCGGTGAGCAAGATTGATGGTACTGTGCTTTATCCGGATGAAGAATTTTCCGTGTATGAGGCGATCGCACCGTTGGATGCGGATAACGGATATGAACTTGCAGGAGCTTATGAGAACGGTACGACGGTACAGTCTTACGGCGGCGGCGTGTGTCAGGTTTCCACTACATTATATAATGCGGTACTTTATGCGGAACTGGATGTGACACAGCGGTCGAATCATTCCATGATGGTACATTATGTAGATCCGAGCAGAGACGCGGCGATTGCGGGAACCTATAAGGATCTGAAATTTAAAAATTCTACAGACGCTCCGATCTATATTGAGGGCTATACTAGCGGAGCAGAGCTGTATTTTACGGTTTACGGAGAGGAAACAAGATCATCAGACCGTAAGGTAGAATATGAATCGGAAACCGTGAGCCAGGATACACCTCCGGTACAGATTGTTGCAACGGCGGCACCGATTGGTTATGTGGCGACAACACAGTCACCGCATGTCGGACAGTCGGCAAGGCTGTGGAAGATCGTGACGGTAAATGGCGTGGAAGAAAGCAGAGAAGTAGTCAGCACCAGTAAGTATGCTTCCACCCCGAAGGTGATAGCAGTGGGAAATGTCGGAAATGATCCGAATGCATGTGCGGCGATCAATGCGGCGATCGCGACTCAGGATGAGGCGACTGTCCGCGCGGCGGCGGCGCAGTATGCGGGAGCAGGAACCACACCGGAGCAGGCAGCACAGCCGGCAGAAGCAGCACCGGCAGAAACAGCGCCTGCACCAGCAGAAGCGGCACCGACGGCAGAAGCAGCACCAGCGGCGGATGCAGTACCGGCTCAATAAAGAAAAAAGCAAGAAGGCTGTCTCATTTTTGTGAGACAGCCTTGCGTTATAATTGTCAAAATGATATGATGATACAAAATATGAAGGATGATAAAAAGAGATAAAGGATAACATGAAAACAGGAAAGATACCGGAGAGCGTACTGAAACGCTCTGTATTAAGACAACTGCACAGCAGACGCGGTGAAGTGCTCTTAGGAGCAGGTGTAGGGGAAGACTGCGCAGCGCTCAGATTAGAGGATGATGAGGTTTTTGTGATGTCCACGGATCCGGTCACAGGAACCGGAAAGGATATGGGCAGTCTTGCGGTTCTCGTGGCGGCGAATGATCTTGCCAGCAGCGGAGCAGAGCCGATCGGAGTGATGCTCACGGTTCTTTTGCCGGAAGAGAGCGAGGAAGCACTGCTAAAAGAGATCATGCGGGAGGCAGAAGCCACTTGTGAAAAACTTCACATGCAGATACTTGGTGGTCACACAGAGGTATCGACAGCAGTGAATCGTCCCATTTTATCAGTGTCCGGGGTTGGAAAAGCAAAAAGAGATGCGGTGATCTCCACGGCGGGTGCAAGACCGGGGATGGACATTGTGGTCTCGAAATGGATCGGGATAGAAGGAACGGTGATCCTTGCAAAAGAAAAGGAAAAAGAACTGCTCGGACGGTATGCGACCACCTTTATCGACCGTGCGAAAGACCTTGATGCTTACATATCTGTGCTTTCGGAGGCTGCAGTCGCCGCAAGGTCTGGCGTTAGTGCAATGCATGACGTCACAGAGGGCGGTATTTTCGGAGCACTCTGGGAAATGGCGGAAGCATCTGGCGTCGGACTTGAAATCGATTTAAAGAAAATTCCGGTGCGGCAGGAGACAATCGAAATTTGCGAGTTTTTCGGGCTGAATCCCTATGAACTTATATCCGGCGGATGTATGCTCATGGCGGCGTCTGACGGGAATTATCTGGTGCAGGAATTACAGAAGGAAGGAATCCCGGCAGCCGTGATCGGAAAAGCGACAGCAGGAAATGACCGCGTATTGCTCAATGAGGATGAAAGACGGTTTTTAGAACCGCCCAAACCGGATGAACTTTATCGTGTGATCTGCTAAAGCGTGGTATCATATATTATATAGAAAGAAAATACAGATTTTGGAGGATAAAAACATGGAAGGAATGCGCGAAAAAATCTTAACATTTATAGAGAAAAACAGCAGGATTGACTTAAAAGAGCTTGCTATCGTTCTGGGGGTGGATGAGGTTACCGTTGCGAACGAACTTGAAGCGATGGAGGATGAAAATATCATCTGCGGTTATCATACCTTAATCGATTGGGATAAGACCGGCATTGAAAAAGTAACAGCTCTCATTGAAGTGCGTGTGACGCCACAGCGCGGTATGGGATTTGATAAAGTGGCGGAGCGTATTTACAATTACCCGGAGGTAAACTCAGTCTATCTGATCTCCGGAAGTTTCGATTTTATGGTGACGATCGAGGGAAAAACACTGCGTGAAGTATCTCAGTTTGTATCAGACAAACTTTCCCCGTTAGAATCGGTACTCAGCACAAAGACAAACTTTATCTTAAAGAAATACAAAGATCATGGAACCGTGATGGCAGAGCAGAAAAAGGATGAAAGGGAGTTGATGACACCATGAGAAATCCTTTATCGGAAACAATCGTAGGAATTGAACCGTCCGGTATCCGCAAGTTTTTTGATGTTGTCAGTGAAATGAAAGATGCGATCTCCCTTGGTGTGGGGGAACCGGATTTTGATACACCGTGGCATATCCGGGATGAGGGTATCTATTCACTGGAAAAAGGACGCACTTTTTATACATCAAATGCCGGATTAAAAGAACTGAAAGTGGAGATTTCCAGATTTTTGTACCGCAAATATGATCTGGAATACGATTACAACCATGAGATCATTGTGACTGTGGGCGGCAGCGAGGCAATCGACATTGCCATGCGTGCCATGTTAGATCCCGGAGATGAGGTGCTGATCCCACAGCCGAGTTATGTGTCCTATCTTCCGTGTGCGGTTCTTGCAAACGGAAAACCGGTCATTATCGAGTTAAAGGCAGAAAATGAGTTCCGTTTGACGAAAGAGGAGCTGGAGGCTGCGATCACACCAAAGACTAAGCTTTTAGTGCTTCCGTTCCCGAACAATCCGACCGGCGCAGTCATGCGCCGAGAGGATCTTGAAGCGATTGCGGAGGTAGTAAAGGAGCATGATCTGTTTGTGCTGAGTGACGAGATCTATTCAGAGTTGACCTACGGAGATGAACCGCATGTCTCGATAGCATCCTTGTCTGGCATGAAAGAGCGGACGATCACGATTAATGGATTTTCCAAATCCCATGCGATGACCGGCTGGCGTCTGGGTTATGCCTGTGGACCGAGACTGATCTTGGATCAGATGTTAAAGATCCATCAGTTTGCGATCATGTGTGCGCCGACGACCAGTCAGTATGCGGCGGTGGATGCACTGAAAAACGGAGATGATGACGTTGCGATGATGCGGGAACAGTATGACGGCAGAAGAAGATATGTACTGCATCGCTTTGAGGAAATGGGACTTCCGTGCTTTGAGCCGCATGGTGCGTTTTACACGTTTCCGTGTATCAAGGAATTTGGAATGACATCGGATGCGTTTGCGAATGCATTGCTTCAGGATCAGAAAGTGGCGGTCGTACCGGGAACTGCATTCGGAGCCTGCGGGGAGGGATTTCTTAGGATTTCCTATGCGTATTCACTGGATAACTTAAAGACGGCGCTCGACCGTATCGAAAATTTTGTGATCAAGTTGAGAGAACAGGAAAAATAAAATGGCAAAGTTAAATATTGTACTTTATGAGCCGGAGATTCCGGCAAACACAGGAAATATCGGAAGAACCTGCGTTGCCACGGGGACCAGACTGCATCTGATCGAGCCGCTGGGATTTCGGCTGAATGAAAAAGCGATCAAGCGTGCCGGGATGGATTACTGGTCAGATCTGGATGTTACAACTTATGTAAACTATCAGGATTTTCTGGATAAAAATCCGGGTGCGAAAATTTATATGGCAACGACAAAGAGCAGACAGACCTATACAGAGGTTTCTTACGAGCCGGATTGTTATATTATGTTCGGCAAGGAGAGCGCTGGGATTCCGGAGGAAATTTTAGTGGATCATCCGGAGACTTGCGTGCGGATTCCGATGATCGGAGAGACACGTTCCTTAAATCTGTCAAATTCCGTTGCGGTTGTGCTGTATGAAGCACTGCGGCAGAATGATTTTGATCATATGAAACTGGAAGGGGATCTGCACAGACTGCACTGGGATTGACAGGCAGAACTGACGGCAGACGGTATATGAGGAAATAAAAATGAACAGCAATGCAGAACATGAAAAGCATTCAAACATCATTGATGCGAGAGGACTGGTGCATGAGTATATCAGACGTGACGAGGAAGGAAATGTAGAATCTATCCAGACGGCGCTTGATCATGTAAACCTGGATGTAAGACCGGGACAGTTCATTGCAATCCTGGGACATAACGGTTCCGGAAAGTCCACGCTGGCAAAGCATATTAATGCGCTGCTCGTGCCGACGGATGGAACGCTGTATGTGGATGGGAAGGATGCTTCAAAAGAGGAAAATATCTGGGAAGTCAGACAAAGTGCCGGTATGGTATTTCAGAACCCGGATAACCAGATCATCGCGAGTGTGGTGGAAGAGGATGTAGGATTTGGGCCGGAGAATATCGGCGTACCGACAGAGGAGATCTGGCAGCGCGTGGAGGAAAGCCTGCGTTCGGTTGGCATGCTCACCTATCGGAAGCATTCGCCGAACAAGCTCTCCGGCGGTCAGAAGCAGCGTGTTGCGATAGCTGGTGTTATGGCAATGAAGCCGAAATGCATCGTGCTTGACGAGCCGACCGCAATGCTTGATCCGCTCGGCAGAAAAGAAGTATTAAAGGCAGTCCGGCAGTTAAACCGTGAGGCTGGTGTGACGATCATACTGATCACACATTATATGGAAGAAGTCGTGGACGCGGATTATGTCTTTGTCATGGATGCAGGACATGTAGTCATGAAGGGCACGCCGCGCAGCATTTTTTCGCAGGTGGAGGAATTAAAAGAATACCGTCTCGGCGTTCCGCAGATCACACTGCTTGCGCATGAATTAAAAAAGAGCGGGCTTCCGATACCGGACGGTATTTTAACCAGACAGGAGCTGGTGCAGGCATTGCTCACCATAAAGCAGCAGTAACCAGCGCGGAGCTGTTTTTAATCAAACAGCGGTAATTTGTAACAGGAAATTGTACCCGGCAGACGGGACAGTATTGAGCAGGAAGAAGAAAACATGTCAATTATATTAGATAAAGTCAGTTATACTTATAGTGCAGGAACAGCATATGAGATGCAGGCATTAAAGAACATCAATCTAAAGATTGATGATGGGCAGTTTATTGGGATCATCGGACATACCGGTTCCGGAAAATCGACGCTGATACAGCATTTAAACGGACTTATGAAAGCGACATCCGGCACGATATATTATAATGGTGAGGACATTTATGCACAGGATTACGATTTGAGGAAATTGAGAAGTAAGGTGGGACTGGTGTTCCAGTATCCAGAACATCAGCTTTTTGAGACAACGATTTTTGATGATGTCTGTTATGGACCGAAGAATCAGGGACTGACGAAGGAAGAAGCGGGACTGCGGGCATTTGAGGCGTTAAAAAGTGTCGGATTGAAGGAGGAGCTGTATTATCAGTCTCCGTTTGATCTCTCCGGCGGTCAGAAACGCCGTGTTGCGATTGCAGGAGTGCTTGCGATGCGCCCGGAGGTGCTGATCTTAGATGAGCCGACAGCAGGTCTTGACCCGAAAGGACGCGATGAGATTTTGGATCTGATCACGGCAATGCATAAGGAACGCGGGATCACGATCCTTTTAGTCTCACACAGTATGGAGGATGTGGCGCAGTATGTGGAGCGCATTATCGTGATGAATCATGGGGAAATGATGTTTGATGACGCACCGCACGAGGTCTTTTTGCATTATAAAGAGCTTGAAAAGATCGGACTTGCGGCACCGCAGGTAACCTATCTCATGCATGAATTAAAAGAGAATGGTCTGCCGGTGGACGTGAATGCGACTACCGTGGATGAGGCAAAGAATGAAATTTTAAAGGCGTTGGGGAAAAAGGCATGTTAAGAGATATCACAATAGGACAATATTATCCGGCAGATTCCATTCTGCATAAATTAGATCCGCGGGTGAAACTGTTCGGAACATTAGTTTACATTATATCCCTGTTTTCGTTCCGCGGGATTCCGGCATTTTTACTGGCAACGGTATTCTTGATCGCAGTGATACAGATTTCCAAAGTGCCGTTTTCCTATATGGTAAAAGGTTTAAAATCGATCATTGTGCTGATGATCATTACCGGTATCTTTAATCTGTTTCTGACACAGGGCGAAGTGCTCGTGCAGTTTTTTGTGTTTAAGATCACCTATGAGGGACTGAAGAATGCGGTACTTATGATCGTGCGTCTGATCTATCTTATTATCGGGACTTCCGTTATGACGCTCACGACCACGCCGAACCAGCTTACGGATGGGTTGGAAAAAGCATTAATGCCGCTTGGGAAGATAAAGCTTCCGGTGCACGAGATCGCGATGATGATGTCAATCGCACTTCGTTTTATTCCGATCCTTGTGGAGGAGACGGATAAGATTATGAAGGCGCAGATGGCAAGGGGGGCGGATTTTGAGAGCGGAAATATCATGAAAAAAGCGAAAGCCATGATCCCGCTTTTGGTGCCGCTTTTCGTCTCTGCATTCCGCCGTGCGAATGACCTTGCGATGGCGATGGAGGCACGCTGTTACCGGGGCGGTGAGGGCAGAACCAAAATGAAACCGCTGACTTACAGTGCGGCAGACCGGAAAGCATATGCGATCCTTGTCGCATATCTGGTATTTATGCTGGCATTACGTTTTGTATGGGTGAGATTTGTAATATGAAAAAGCGTATAAAACTGATCGTAGCCTATGACGGCACCGCTTACCACGGCTGGCAGGTGCAGCCGAATGCGGTGACCATCGAGGGCGTTTTGAATCAAAAATTAACAGAACTGTTAGGGGAAGAGATTACAGTGACAGGAGCAAGCAGAACCGATGCCGGAGTGCATTCGCTTGGGAATGTCGCTGTTTTTGACACAAAAACAAGGATTCCGGCAGATAAGATCTCCTATGCCTTAAATCAAAGACTGCCCGACGACATTGTTGTGCAGGATTCTGCCGAAGTGGCGTCTGATTTTCATCCGAGATTTTGTGACAGCAAAAAGACCTATGAGTACCGGATTTTAAACCGCAGATTTCCGATCCCGACACTGCGCCGTGACACGTATTTTTATTACCGTCCGCTGGATGTGGAAGTGATGCAGAAAGCGGCAGGGTATCTGGTCGGAGAGCATGATTTTAAGAGCTTTTGTACGGTTGGGGCGCAGGTTGAGACCACGGTGCGCACGCTATATGCGCTGACCGTGACGAAGGATGAGGATGTTGTAAAGATTGGCGTGACCGGAAACGGTTTTTTGTATAATATGGTGCGTATTCTCGCGGGAACGCTGATCTTGGTCGGTATCCACGAGAGAGAACCGGAGGATATGAAACGTGTGCTTGCGCTGTGCGACCGTACTGCGGCGGGACCGACAGCCCCGGCGTGCGGACTTACGATGGTAGGGATCTGTTATGCGGACGAGGAAAAAAACGGTGAGAAAATCCATTAAAAAATATTGACACGCCGGGCGTCGTGTACTATAATACATAAGTCTGACATAGTATAGGAATGTTTTGCCAAAGCCCCGGCATGACATTTAAACTATAGATACGAACCGCAGACGAGGGACTGTGCCGGTACATCACAGAACTTCGCAGAGCGTATGCTTACTGTGGTTTGCGACAATGGAAAAGCGTTGCATATTTGAAGGAGGAAAAACCATGAAAACATTTATGGCTAGTTCTGCTACGGTAGATAGAAAATGGTATGTAGTAGATGCTGAAGGAATGACATTAGGACGTTTAGCATCCGAAGTTGCTAAAGTATTAAGAGGAAAGAATAAACCGACTTTTACACCACATGTTGATACAGGTGATTATGTAATCGTTGTAAATGCAGAAAAGATCGCTGTAACCGGTAAGAAAATGGATCAGAAGATTTATTACAGCCACTCTGATTATGTTGGCGGATTAAAGTCTGCTTCATTAAAAGAAATGCTGGCAAAACATCCGGAAAGAGTTGTAGAACATGCAGTTAAAGGTATGCTTCCGAAGGGACCGCTTGGAAGACAGATGTATACAAAATTATTTGTATATGCAGGACCGGATCACAAGCATGCAGCTCAGAAACCAGAAGTTTTAACATTTTAATCGGAGAAAAGGAGGCAGATTACATTGGCTAATACAACAAAGTATTACGGAACAGGAAGAAGAAAATCTTCTGTTGCAAGAGTATATTTAGTACCTGGAACAGGTAAAGTTACAATCAATAAAAGAGATATCGATGAATATTTCGGATTAGAGACATTAAAGGTTATCGTTCGTCAGCCGCTTGTTTTAACAGAAACAGCAGATAAGTTTGATGTTTTAGTAAACGTAAAAGGCGGCGGATATACAGGCCAGGCAGGTGCAATCCGTCATGGTGTTGCAAGAGCTTTATTAAACGTAGACGCAGACTTCAGACCGGCTTTAAAGAAAGCTGGATTCCTTACCAGAGACCCGCGTATGAAAGAAAGAAAGAAATACGGTCTCAAAGCTGCACGTCGTGCGCCACAGTTCTCAAAGAGATAATAGGAAGAAAATTGATATTAAAAAAACCCTTGAGAAATCAAGGGTTTTTCTTTTGCTAAATTTTAAAAATAGGCACTTTTTCGGATAGTAGCCACATTATAGCCACACAGTAGCCACACCGAAAAATAAAAATCAATTTTTTAATAATTTACCCCTTTCTATCTAATTTATTATCTATCATACTATTAACGACGAGCAAAAATAATTATTTTTTTAAATGTATGTATGTAATAGAAGTGTCAGTGCTATTGCATAGTAACCGCTCAACAAGTGAGTGCCTTATATCCAATTAAGCTCCATGAGATAA
>CAYMCM010000039.1:0-21827 GCA_964388945.1 uncultured Roseburia sp. | reverse complement strand
GTGGATCAGCTTTCCAAATGGATCGATACGCAGTTTAAGGGTGACAAAGAGACAGCGGCATTTATGAATGATACGCTTGGCCGAACGACCAGCTTTTTTGAGAACTGGGTGCAGACAGAGGTTCTGCCGCAGGCAACGACATATCTGGCATCGATTACAAGCGGCGTGATCTCCGTTGTAAAGCTTTTGTTCAATACGATCATCGGACTCATCATTTCGGTCTATGTACTGATGGAGAAAGAAAAATTTGTCGGTCAGTCGAAAAAGATCATTTATGCAATCTTTAAACCGGAGCGCGGCAACATTATCATAAAAACCGTGCGTAAGAGCAACCAGATCTTCGGCGGATTTATCACGGGAAAGATTCTGGATTCGGCGATCATCGGTGTGCTCTGCTATGTGGGGCTTCTGATCTTGGATATGCCGTATACGATCCTGGTATCCGTGATCGTTGGTGTGACGAATGTGATCCCGTTTTTCGGCCCATATATCGGAGCAATTCCTAGTTTTATTATCATCGTACTTGCAAGTCCGCTGCAGGGACTTTACTTCTTGATCTTTATCATTATTCTGCAGCAGTTTGACGGAAATATCTTAGGCCCGAAGATCCTTGGAGATTCAACAGGACTGTCTTCGTTCTGGGTGGTATTTGCCATTTTGATCGGAGGCGGAATGTTTGGAGTGCCTGGGATGATCCTCGGAGTGCCGACCTTTGCGGTGATCTATTACATTGTGAGCAACACGGTTAATTATTTTCTTCGGAAAAGAAGTCTGCCGGATGAGACGGACGATTACATCATGCTGGTGGATATCGATACCCGGACGAATGTAATGAATTACAAAGAAAACGAGAAAGAAACATCGGACAATGAAAAGATGAAAGCCGAATAGGGCTTTCATCTTTTTTTGCGGATAAAAAAGACGGAAATTTTGTCGTATTCAGGTATAGTTGTTTTTGACAGAAGGCACCTGTTATGTTACACTGAAATCAATAATCAGGGGTACTTTCGCCATATGGTATTTTCTGGTTGAATAGCAGATTTTTGAGGTGACATATTTTGGATAAATATGAATATAAATTGAAGCTGGACGAGATGAAAAGTCTGGTGGGACAGGGAGATTACGCGAAGGCAGAAGAGATTGCGGACACGATCAACTGGAGAAAAGTAAAAAACGTAAATTCTCTGGTACTTGCCAGTGAGATCTATAGTCATATGGAGCGTTATGAGGACAGCAGAGATGTGCTGCTCATGGCATATGACAGATCACCGATCGGCAGAACGATCATCTATCGTCTGGCAGAACTTGCGATACATACACATAATTTTGATGAGGCGAAAGATTATTATGAAGAATTTGTAGAAATCGCGCCGCATGACAATTTAAAATATGTACTCCGTTACGAATTGAGCCGGGAGCAGGAAGAACCCATCACGGAACAGATTGGAATATTAGAGGAGCTAAAAGAGCAGGAATATACGGAAAAGTGGGCATTTGAGCTGGCAAGTCTCTATCATAGAGCAGGGATGAGCGACAAATGTATCGATGCCTGTGATGAACTGGTACTCTGGTTTGGAGACGGTATTTACGTGGAAAAAGCACTCGAACTGAAGATGCTTTATCAGCCGCTCACACCGCAGCAGGAAGAAAAATACCGTACGATCACCAGAGAAAAGATCGAGCGGGAAGGCATTATGGAAGTTCGCCAGGATGAGGATCTTGCATCGGGAGAGATCGTCTCCGAGACAGTGCAGATTCCAAAGGTGAGGACAAATACAGAAAAATTCAATACCATCAATCTGCAGAAGGAACTTGCCAAGAGTATGCAGCAGATCATGGACGCAACAGAGAAAGAAACTGTTTCCGACACCATGGACAACATCAAAAAAATGGTCGAGGATATTCCGTATCTTCAGATGCCGCGTGAGGAGACGCAGGAAGAAAGAGAACGGCAGGAAAGAAAATACGGACACATTGAGACGGATGAGGAGATAGATGGTTCGTTAAAAATCAATTTTCAGGAGATGCTCGGTGAGGAACCGAGCGGTCAGATGAACTTAAATGTCCCGGATCGGGCGATGCTCGAACGGCAGATCACCGGACAGATGAGTATCTCAGATGTGCTCGGTGAATGGGAAAAGACCAAACGCGCGGCGGAAGCTGCCATGCAGGAGGCAGAAAAACGCAGACTCGAAGCGGCGAGAAAAAAAGCCTTAAAAGAGACAGAAGAGATCATGGATCGCTTAAAAGACATTGTGCCGGAGCTTGAGGCGGCGCACACTTCTTTTCAGAGCGGAACAACGGTCGAAGAAGAGACGGCAGGTCAGATCGTTGCGAATATGAATCAGATCCTGCAGCAGAAGATTGAGAAAGTAAAAAATACCACAGAAGATCTTGATGAGATTTTAAAACAGAAAAAAGAAGAGACTAGAGAATCAAGAGAAGAACAGTTAAAAAGAAAGATGGTGCAGCCGACAAAGCGGATACCGAGTCTTGAGGAATTCATGAAACGCACATTTTTCCATGATGATGATCTTTTCGATGAAGATTTCGATGGGGATTTCGAAGATTTCAATGAAGAGATTAGTGAAAATCTTAACGAAGATTCCAGTGACGATTTCGAAAAAAACGAAGAAGAACCGGATGCAGAAGAAGATGTTTTGGAGGAGATGGAATCCGAAGAAGCGGAAGAACCGCAGACGGAGGATGAAGGCGTTGATGAATCGGAAGAATCCGTAGAAACAGAAGCTGTGGAGCCGGATCTGGAAGGTATGCATCAGAAATTAGAACAGGCACTTGCGACAGAATATACGGACGAAGAAGCCGAAGAACCGGAAATGGAGGAAACCGAAGAAGAGGTGCAAAAAGAGGCACCGAAAAAACTTGCCCCGGAGATAAAGGAACTGTTTACTTATTTTATTCCGGTAAATGGAATGGAAGAACAGATCAGTGAAACGCTTTTTAAATGCGGCAGACCGCTTAAAAAAGGCAAGGGATTCGGGCATATCCTGATACAGGGTATCCGTGGAAGTGGAAAGACGGTTCTTGCGACAAACCTGATCAAGGCGCTTCAGAAAGAAACAGGCAGACCAAATGGACGGATCGGAAAGATCGAAGGAAAGTCTTTGAATCAGAAAGATATCAATATGCTTTTGCGCAAGGTGGCAGGCGGATGTCTGATCATCGAGAGTGCCGGGGATATTTCAAGAGAAACAGCGGTACGTCTTGCGCTTTGTCTGGAAAATGATGAAAGTGATATTTTAATCATCATGGAAGATACAAAAGAAGGACTGCGCAAGGCGCTTGGCAGAGATGAAAAGTTTGCGGAAAACTTTACGGAGAAGATCGAAATCCCGATCTTTACGAGTGATGAACTTGTCGCATTTGCGAAAGTATACGCGAATGAACTTGGGTATGATATTGATGAGATGGCAATGCTCGCACTCTACAACCGGATCAGCAATATTCAAAGACTCGATGAGCCGACCAATCTCACCGAGGTAAAAGAAATCGTGGATGAGGCGGTAGCAAGAGCCGAAAAAGTCGGTTTTAAGAAAATGATTGACATCATTACTTCCCGAAGATATACGGAAGATGATTATATCGCATTGCGCGAAAAAGATTTTGACGAATAAGCGATAAGGGGGTTTTTATATGACGGGTAAGTTTTCAGAACTGGATATGTATTATTTCGGACAGGGAACACACTATGAGATCTATAAGCAGATGGGGGCACATCCGACGGAAGAGGATGGCGTAGAAGGTGTATTGTTTCAGGTGTGGGCGCCGCACGCGGCACAGGTATACGTCATAGGAACGTTTAACGGATGGGATGAGAATGCCAATGAAATGGAGCGGTTAAAACCGGAAGAAGCCGGGATCTACGCCTGCTTTATTCCGGGGGTAAAATGCAATGAACTGTATAAGTACCTTATCGTTACGCCGGATGGCAGAAGGCTGTACAAGGCGGATCCGTATGCAAATTATGCGGAAAAAAGACCGGGAACTGCGTCTGCGATTGCCGATATTATGCATTTTAAATGGTCAGATGATGCGTGGATGAAAGAGCGGGCTGCCGTGAAAGATGTTTATGCAAAGCCAATGACGATCTATGAAGTGCATCCGGGTTCCTGGATGCGTCATCCGGGCAGGGAAGACGAAGGCTTTTACACATACCGCGATCTGGCACATTCGCTGACCGCATATGTAAAGGAAATGGGCTATACGCATGTAGAACTGATGGGGATCGCGGAGTATCCGTATGATGGCTCCTGGGGCTATCAGGTGACCGGATATTTTGCTCCGACTTCACGTTACGGTACACCGGAAGACTTTATGTATCTGGTGAACTATCTGCATAAGAACAAGATCGGAGTGCTGTTAGACTGGGTTCCGGCACATTTTCCGAAGGATGCACACGGTCTGGCGGATTTTGACGGCGAAGCACTCTATGAATACGCAGACCCAAGAAAAGGCGAGCATCCGGAATGGGGAACAAAGATCTTTGATTACGGAAAAGCGCAGGTAAAGAATTTCCTGATCGGAAGTGCACTGCTTTGGATCGAGCATTATCATGTGGACGGACTGCGGGTAGATGCAGTTGCATCCATGCTTTATCTGGATTATGGCAAGGAACCGGGACAGTGGGTGCCGAATCAGTATGGCGAGAACAAAAATCTGGAAGCAATCGAGTTTTTCCGTCACATCAATACACTGATCACAGGCAGAAACCACGGAACGGTCATGATCGCGGAAGAATCCACTGCATGGCCGATGGTGACCGGACCTGCAGAAAAAGGCGGGCTTAATTTCAGTTACAAATGGAACATGGGATGGATGCATGACTTCTTAGATTACATGAAGCTTGATCCGTATTTCCGAAAAGGAAACCATAACAAGATGACCTTTGCAATGAGTTATAACAGCAGTGAACGCTATATTTTGGTGTTATCCCATGATGAGGTAGTACACTTAAAATGCTCAATGTTAAACAAAATGCCGGGATTAGAGGATGATAAATTCAAAAATCTGATGGTAGGCTATGCGTTTATGCTGGGACATCAGGGCAAGAAGCTTCTGTTTATGGGACAGGATTTCGGACAGAGCAGAGAATGGAGCGAAGAGAGAGAACTGGACTGGTATTTGCTGGATGATCCGCGGCACAAACATCTGCAGGATTTTGTGAAAGCACTGCTTCATCTGTATAAGAGAAATCCGTGTATGTATGAAAATGATCATGACTGGGGCGGCTTTGAGTGGATCAATGCCAATGATGCAGACCGGAGCATTTTTAGTTTTGTCCGGAAGAGCAAAGACGGAAAGAACAATCTGCTTTTTGTATGCAATTTCACACCGGTGGCACGGGATGATTACCGTGTCGGTGTTCCAAAGGCGAGTACCTATAAACTGATGCTGAACAGTGATGCAGCGGCATTTGGCGGTTCGGGAGAAAAACGCCCGAATTCGATCAAGGCAGTGCATTTGGAGTGTGACGGAAGGGAGTATTCTATCGCATATCCGCTTCCGGCATATGGTGTGGCAGTATTTTCCTACAAATAAAAATAAATGAAGAATGTACAAAAAGGAAGGTCTCTTAAAAAAGAGCCTTCCTTTTTGGTAATTACTGGGAAAGTCTAAAGTTTTTTACCATTTTCACCGACATAAATATTAGTATATTGCGTAGTACGGAAGAAAAGACGCGGAGGCAAAAAATGAGAATTGAAAAATCTAAAGTTTTTGATGTGACCCAGAATGAGGGAATGGAGATAAAAGGAAAAGTACAGGGAGCAGAGGCAGGTGCAGATGCGATTTCAGATTTCTTTCAAAAAGAGAAAAAAGCAACGCAGGTGACCTATGGGAATCCTGCTGAGGAAGGAAAGGGAACCGTTGCAGATGTGATGGCACAGGCGAGCGTACTCGATGCAACGCTGATGAAAAACGAAATGCTGTTTTCCGGCAATTCTGCCACGACCAAAGATTGTGTTGGGATCGGGGAAGATGGATTTTCGCTGTGTGGAACAGATGTAGAGACGATCGTTACCGAAACAGACAAGATGAAGATGCAGCTTGCCAAAGCAGGTGTGGACGTAAGCTGTATGGGAGACGGACTGAGTGAAGAGGTGCTTGCAGAGATGACCGGAAATCCGGCACTTGCAGCGCAGATCGCAAACAGTCTCACACAGGCGGATCTTCCAGTGACAGAGGATAATCTGACGGAATCCATGGAAGCGGTGAGCCAGACAGAAGGGATCAGCGGACTTTCAGATGGAGCGATGAAATATATGCTCGACAATGAACTTCCGCCGACAATCGAAAATATTTACAAGGCAGAATACAGCGGAAGTGCCAGCTACAGCGCACCAGCCGGGGATGCGGATAGTTATGATGCCATGCGGGCACAGATTGAGAGTGTGATCGAAAAAGCCGGACTTCCGGTCAACGAAGAAACATACAAAAATGCGTACTTTATGCTGCAAAATGATATTGCGCTGACACCGGAAAATCTTTCGTATCTTACCGAATTAAAGGTGATGGATGCGCCGTTTGACCAGCAGAAGGTATTGGATGCGATTACCGATGCGATCGCAGAGGGAAACCGCCCGAAGGATGCAATGCTGATTTTGGGTTATTCCTTGAAAGATCAGGCAGAGAATGCATTAAAGGTAGTAGAGAATGCCACAGAGCAGGATGTAGAGACGGTCGTTATCTCTGGATTAGAGCTTAATATCAGAAATCTTGCGTGGGCGCAGAAGCAGAATGCGTTTCAGAGTGCACAAGGAAATAAAGCGGATCAGGTGAACACGGCGGAAATAGTGATCCCGGCAGAGATGGGGGATCTTGACATTGCGCTTGTGACGGCAAAGCGAAAGCTGGAAGAAACCAGACTTACAATGACTGCACAGGCAAATTATTCCCTGTTAAAGCAGGGGATTTCGATCGATACTGTGCCGCTTGCGGAACTGGTCGATGAACTGAAAAATGTGGAAAATACTTACTATAAAAATCTGTTAGAGCAAGGCGGTACACCGGCGACGACCGAAAATATCAGAGTGTTTGCGGACACCGAGGAAGTGGTTGGTTCCTTAAAGACGATGCCGGCATACACGCTCGGTATTAAGGACGCTGACCTGTACACACTGCAGAGACTGCACGATGCGGGAAGTGTATTAGAGCAGAGCATGAAGCGTGCGAACGAGAGCTATGAGACGCTTATGACCGCACCGCGCAAAGACCTTGGAGACACTATTCAGAAGGCATTCCGGAATGTGGATGATATTTTGGCGGATCTGGGTCTTGAAACAAGTGAGAGCAATGAGCGGGCAGTCCGTATCCTTGCCTATAACAATCTTGACATTACGGAAACCTCGATCGCGCAGATGAAAGAAGCAGATGCCGAGGTACAGCGGGCATTTGGAAATCTTTCTCCGGCAGTAGTGCGTGAGATGATCAAAAAGGGCATCAACCCGCTTGACATGGATCTTGCGGAATTAAACCGCACGGCGGAAGAAATAAAAAACAGTCTGGACGATGGCGGAAGCGAACGGTTCAGTGAATATTTGTGGAAACTGGAAAATAACAATGAGATCTCACAGGAAGAGCGGGATGCATATATTGGAATCTACCGCCTGTTAAATCAGGTGGAAAAAACGGATGGCGCAGTCATCGGTGCACTGGTGGAACAGGGAGCAGAGGTTACAATGCGTAATCTTTTGACGGGTGTGCGTTCCTTAAAACATCAGAACATGGATGTTACGGTGGACGATACGTTTGGTGAGTTATCGAAACTGACCGGAAATGACAACTCGATCACGGCGCAGATTGAAAAAGCATATCAGACTGGCTGCGCGAAGCTGGCCAAAGACCTTCTGTCTCCGGAAGCGGTAAGACTTGCGGTAAAAGAGAGCGGATGGGAAGATCTTACACCGGAACAGCTTTTAGAACAGCTTAGAAATGTAAGCGGAGAAGTGCCGGAAGAAGAAACAGAAAGTTATGTAAGACAGCAGCAGGCAGATGTCGCGGCATGTATGAAAGCTTCGGATGAGGTCTATCAGATGCTGGCGGACTATGATGTGCCGAACACGGTATACAACGTACTTGCGGCACAGGAATACATGGAAAACCGCAATGGTGCGTTCCGAAAGCTGTTTTTGTCTTCGGATACAGAACGTGATACCAATACCGATCTGGAGGCTGCAAAGGCAGAAATGATCCAAAAATATGGAGAAGCGGTAAAAACGCCGGAAGAAATGAAAAAGGCGCAGGAAGAGCTGGAGAAAAGAGCCGCAAGCGTGATGGATACGATGCTCGTAGAAAACGCCAATGTAACAAGCATGAAGGTAAAGGAAATGAAACTCATGCGCACACAGATAGAGCTGGGCGGTATCTTAGCAAAAAATGAGACGTATGCGATCCCGGTTTTGATCCAGAATGAGATTACGAGCGTACATCTTCGGATCGTCCGCGGAGAAGCCGAAAAAGGTCTTGTTAATATTACATTCGAGACGGATAATCTCGGAAAGGTAGCGGCGGAACTGAAAGCATCCGGGGATACAGTATCAGGCTATATTGCATCGGATACGGAAGAAACCACAGAATTTTTAAAAGCACACGCAGACGCATTGCAGGAAGCGGTCACATCGGGACTTTCCGGAGATGGAGAAGCCGGTGCGGTGACAGATATTTCCTTTGTGACAAGCAAAAATCTGGATCTTGACCGATTCATGAGGAAAGAAGCCGTAAAGCAGGAGGGAGAAAAAGAACTCTCAAAAGTGCAGACAACAACGCTTTATACCATAGCAAGAAAATTTCTTGAAGTGGCGAAATCACTTTAAGCATAAAGAAAAATGAAAAAGAGCCGATATAATAAATAGATATTTGACACGGACTGTCACTTGACCGCATGGACGCGAGGCTTTACAAAGAATATGAAGAGGTGCATATATGAAAGTCAATCATAATATTTCAGCAGTAATTTCCAACAGTCAGTTACTTCGTACGGAAAGCAATCTGACGAGTTCTATTGAACGTTTATCTTCCGGACTTCGGATCAATAATGCAAAGGATGATCCTTCCGGACTTGCAATCTCAAATAAAATGAAACAGCAGATCGATGGTATTGAACAGGCAAACCGCAATGCGCAGAATGCAACATCTGCACTCAATACAGCAGACGGAGCTTTAAATGAGGTCGCAAGCATTCTTCAGAGAATCCGTGAGCTTTCTGTTCAGGCGGCGAACGATACAAATACACAGCAGGACAAGCAGGCATCACAGGAAGAAATCAACAAGCTGGTTGAAGAAGTGGATCGCATCGCCAGAGATACAGAATATAACGCGCAGTCCCTGCTGGACGGAACGATGGATACCAGAGTTTATGCGAAAAATGTGAGCAGAGTCAATGTTTCAGATTATGTGGCAGCCGGAGATTACCAGGTGAATGTTACAGCAACTGGCAAGAAAGCGGAATTTAATTACGGAACAGACCTTGTTGGTGCATTAAAACCGGCGGATGGAGAAGAGACAGAGTTAGACATCAATGGTTATAAAGTAACGATTGAATCCACAGATACGGATGAGGCGATCAGAGAGAAAATCCGTACCTGTGCGGAAAAAGGAGATGCGAATGCAGATATTCAGGCAGACGGAAGCGTAAACTTTACATCTGCGACTTACGGAAGTCTGGAAAAACTTGACATCTCCTATAAAGTGATCAATAAGGAAACCGATGCATTCACAACCACACAGGTTACGACAACTCCTGTATTTGGTGAGGATGCAAAAGCCACACTGGTATTTAAAAATGCCGCAGGCACATCAGGTTCTAATTTTGATAAGACGGCTACTGTGACAACAGACGGAAACCGCATTAAGATTACAGATAAATCCGGATTTTCTATGAATTTTCTGTTGGATGATGATTTTGATACGACACAGAATAGTCCGGTTACACTTGAAGTAACAGACATGGGAACCATGGAGGTACAGGTCGGAGCAAATGAGCATCAGCTTGTGAAAGCGCGTATTCCGAAGATTTCTTCCGAGACACTGTATCTGGATACCGTAGATGTGACGACGATCGGCGGTGCAGACAAAGCAATGGATACCCTTGACGACGCAATCGCTATGGTATCAGACGCACGTTCTAAGATCGGTGCTTATACAAATCGTCTGGAACATTCAAGCAGCAGTCTTGCACAGACGGATGAAGATCTGACAGCAGCATACTCCCGTATCAAAGATATTGATATGGCGACTGAGATGACGGCATATGCAAACCAGCAGGTATTGCAGCAGGCCGGAACATCGGTGCTTGCACAGGCAAATGATATTCCACAGCAGGTATTACAGCTCTTACAGTAAAAAGGAAATGTGAGCAATGCAAAGAGAGAAGATACAGGAATTTACCAGAAGGATCAGTCAGGACAACCGTAGTTCACTGATTGTTACAATGTATGATATTATGCTGACTTATCTTGAGGAAGCGAAAGCTGCATTAGAAGCGGAAGATGTGGACGGATTTAAAGTTGCTCTGCGGCATGCGGACCGGGTACTGATACAGCTTCAGGATTCTTTGAATTTTAAATACAGTCCGGCAGATACGTTGGATGCACTCTATGTATATTGCAGAGAGGAACTTGCTTTGGCGATGGCAAAGCAGGATTCCATAGGGATCGGGCATGCACAAACGGTTCTTGGCAATCTTCGTGAAGGCTTTTTTGAAGCCGCAGCAAAAGACAAGTCAGAACCGCTTATGCACAATACCGAGCAGGTATATGCGGGCATTACCTATGGAAAAAACAATTTAAATGAAAGCTTTCAGTCGGAGGCATCAAGAGGATTCTTAGTATAAGAATCCTCTATTTGTTTTACCCGGTCAAGCAAAAAACGGTATCTCATCTGTACTGCCTTGACTTCATAGATGGAAGCATCGATCAGATCCGGTTCCACCATATTTTCAAAAGTGGCATAAGCGTTTTCAAGCTCGTTTTGCGTACGGGCAAGATCATCCAATAAAAGCATATAATGCCGGTCTGTTTTTCGGTTGTTCTTTAATAACTGAAACAATCATATCCCCCGCTTTCTTATGGGAAAAATCCTCTTTTTACTAAGTATAAGCAAAAATCTCCATTCTATACAAAAATAAGAATAAGTTGTAAAAAACCGTATATATTGTAGGGAAAACAAACAGGGTGAACAAAATATGGAACAAAAATACGGAGTGATCATCATTCTTGGCATGTGTGTATTGATACTGCTGATCGGAACAATGAAGAAAAAAGCGGAGCTGATCTTGAATTTTTTTGTGCGTATGGTCGTCGGACTTGTCTGTGTCTATTTTTTGAACGACTTTTTGCAGGCAAATGGGATACCTTTGGCAGTTGGGATAAATCCGCTTTGTGCGGTTACGCTTGGAAGTCTTGGAATAGGCGGATTTGCACTGCTTTACGGAATTGCATTCTGCCAGTTTTTATAGTGACCTTCAATGCGGCAAAAAAAATAAAAAATTTTCAAACTTTCGTGAAACGACATGTACAAGTAAGAAAAAGTGCCGTATAATTCATCCTATCAAAGCGAGGTGATGAGACAGAGGTGTTAAAATATCTTACGCTGCTTGCGCTTCTTTGGGCGGCGGTGTGGATGGATCTGCGGACGCAGAAGATCAGTAACCGGCTGATCGTTTTGGGACTTGGGCTTGGACTCTTTTTTCAGATAAAAGAGTATGGAGTGATGGGAGTTCTATATTTCTTAGCTAATATTTCTTTTCCGGTTATCGTATTTTATCTTTTATTTCTGATGCATGCGCTTGGCGCAGGCGATATCAAATTATTTTCAGTGATTGGTGTTTTTTTAAATTTTAACGGATTGTGCCGCTGTATATTTCTGGCGTTTCTTTTTGGTGCGGGAATTTCGCTCGTGTATATGATAAAAGACGGCAGTCTGGTAAGAAGACTGAGGGAGTTCATGTTTTTTGCAGGCGGTGTGATCCGGACAGGACAGATTTCATCTTATCGCAGAGAAAGAAATAAAACAGATGTGATCTGTTTTTCTGTTCCGATGTTGATGGGATATCTGTGCTATCTGTTGGAGGTGATGCATTGAAAAAAGTAAGGGCAGTGATCTGTGATGAGGAAAAAGTGTATTGCAGTAAGCTTTTGGAATATTTACAGGCAAATCGGAAAGAGACGGTTGAAGTGGCGGTCTGCTCAGAAAAAAAGGAACTGCTGAGACGGCTTGCAAGTGGCGGGACGGATGTGGTTTTAATGACAGAAGATTTTTTTGTGCCGGACGTTCTTTCTTATGAAAATGTGATTTTCGCACTTTTGAGCGAAGCGCTGGTTTCGGAAGAATATAAGGACTATCCGTGCATCTTAAAATATCAAAAGGCAGAAGAACTTCTGCGTGAGCTTTGCAGGCTGGCAGGAGAAAAAATGGATGATAGAAAGCTGTTTTCCGTCCTCGGAAAAGAAAAAAGGATCACCGCATTTTATTCACCGCATCAAGAGTTTTCCCAGATGTATCTGGCAATGGGATATGCGAAGATCTGTGCCGCCAAGGAACATGTGCTGTATTTGAATCTGATGGAGTGCGCTGGGTTTGAAGAGCTTTTTGAAGAAGAGTACAAAGAAAACCTCGGAGATTTTCTGTTTTATCTGCGGAGGCAGGACAAAAATTTGAAACTTCGTTTTGAAAGTATGCTGCATCAGTTTGACGAGGTAGATTATCTGCCGCCGGTATTTTTTGGAGAGATCTTGCGTGAGGCAGGGAAAGATGATTATGAAAAACTGCTTGCGTGGCTGCTTTCTGAGACGGATTATGAGGTGATCGTCTTTGATCTGGGAGGAATGTTTGCGGGATTCTTTGACCTTTTGGAGAAAAGCAGCGAGATCTACTGTCTGACCAGAGTAAATCAGGGAGCAAAACAGCGGCTTTCCCAGTTTTTGCGATGTGCAGAGGAATATGGAGGAAGTGCTCTTAAAGAAGGTCTCCATATAGTTCCAGTGTCGGGACAATGGGTTATTTCGCAGGGAAGAAGCCTCTTGCAGGAGATAGAATGGGGTGAGTTTGGTGATTACATCAGAAGACAGTTGAAAGGAGAAGCAAATGGCGAAGGGATGGGAGGATGAGATCCGAAGAAATGTATTAGAACGGATGGATGTTACACGGGATATTACAGATGAAGAACTGTGTGATCTGATCCAGGAGGAAATCAAAGGAAGCAGGCGTGGCAGAGTGATCTCGATGGTGCAGAGGGAAACACTTACCGGAAGTGTGTTTAATTCCCTACGAAAGCTGGATGTTTTACAGGAACTCTTAGAGGATGAAGAGATCACAGAGATCATGGTAAATGGTGCGACAAGGATCTTTTATGAGAAAAAAGGAGCACTGCATCAATGGAAGGGAAAGTTTTCATCCGCGGAAAAACTGGAAGATATTATTCAGCAGATTGCAGGAAACAGTAACCGTATGGTGAATGAATCAAGTCCGATCGTGGATACACGTCTGCCGGACGGTTCCAGAGTAAATATTGTACTGCATCCGATCGCACTTGACGGTTCTATGATCTGTATCCGTAAATTCCCGAAAGAGCCGCTGCGCATGCAGCAGCTTTTGGAATATCGTTCTATATCCGAAGAGGCGGCAGCTTTTTTGGAAAAATTGGTGAAAGCGGGGTACAACATCTTTGTATCCGGTGGGACAGGCTCTGGGAAAACAACATTTCTAAATGCCTTGTCAGAATTTATACCGTCTGATGAACGTATCATCACGATCGAAGATTCGGCAGAGTTAAAAATTACCGGGATTCCGAATCTGGTACGTCTGGAGACCAGAAATGCAAATGCTCAGGGAACCAATGCGGTTTCCATCCGTGATCTGATAAAAACGGCACTGCGAATGCGCCCGGATCGGATCATCGTTGGGGAATGCCGTGGGGCGGAGGCACTTGATATGCTGCAGGCAATGAATACCGGGCATGACGGAAGTCTAAGCACCGGACATGCCAATTCAGCACTTGATATGTTAAGCAGGCTGGAGACGATGGTGCTCATGGGAATGGAACTTCCATTGGCGGCAATCCGTGGTCAGATTGCATCCGGGATTGATATTTTTGTACATCTTGGCAGAATGCGTGACCGGAGCAGAAAAGTGCTTGAAATCGCAGAGGTGGATGGCATGAAAAACGGAGAGATTGTATTGCGGCCGCTATTTTTGTTCCGGGAAAGCGGACATGGGAGTGACCGGGTGGAAGGAATCTGGGAAAAAACCGGTGAACTGAAGCACAGGGATAAACTGCATTTTGCGGGATTGTGACAAAGAGGAACAACGTATGGACTATCGAAATTATCAGTTTACTGCAAGGGAGCGTATCCTTATCATTTTACAAAGCATCGGTGTTACTGCGGTGGTGGCGTTTTTGTGTTACCGTTCGGTCTATGTCATGGCAGGATGTATTCCGGTGTACCTGGTTTTATCAAAAAGAAGAAAAAAAGAGTGTATCCGCAGGCGGAAGGAAGAACTTAGCGTTGCATTTAAAGACAGCCTTCAGGCAGTTGCTGGTGCGCTGACTGCCGGGTACTCCATGGAAAATGCATTTCGGGAGGCGGAAAAGGAAATGCGCCAGTTATACGGGGAAGATGCCTGTATGGTGCGGGAACTAAAGGAGATCAATGCAAAGACAGCCTGTAATCAGCCATTGGAGCAGTTACTGCTTGATTTCTCAAAAAGAAGCGGGATCGAAGATGTGGAAAGTTTCTGTCAGGTGCTGGTATTTGCAAAGCGCGGCGGCGGGGATTTTGTGCGGATCATAAAGGCGACCGTGCGAAAGATCGCAGACAAAATAGAGGTGAAGCGGGAGATTGAGACGGTTATGGCGGCAAAGCGTTTGGAACAAAAAGTAATGCAGGCAGTTCCGGTTTTTATTCTGTTTTATCTGGAAGTGACTTCACCGGATTTTCTCTCCGTATTATATGGGAATCTGACTGGGATTTTATTTATGACGGGCTGCCTCATCTTGTATCTGTTTGCCATGCGGCTGGCGGGAAAGATCGTGGACATATCCGTGTAGGAGAGGAGAAAAGAGAAATGATACTGTGCATAACAGAGGCCGCAGCGGCAGTTATCTGGCTGCTTTTTGCCGCAAAAAGAGGAGAGGAAGGTAATCGCCGTACGGCACCAAAGATCCTGCTTGCGATCGCAGTGCTTGGCATACTGATCGCCATCCGGGCGCAGAGTACACCGGTCATAAATGCCGACAATCAGATTGACAGAAAAGAGCCTGGATGGGGAGAACGGACGGAGATATTGGAAGTAACACTTCCGGGGATGGAACAGGAAAAGTATGAGACAGTCATACCGGAGCGGCAGCTTACGGAAAGAGAAAAGGAGGAGGTGTTTGAAGATGCCAAAAAAGAGGCGGAACAGATCTTCATCGGCGATAATGCTTCAACAGATGAGGTGCGCGGCGCAGTCGTCTTACCTGCCGCGCTTGCCGACGGATTGGTAGAGGCAGAGTGGAGTTTTGATGATTACGAGGTAATACAGCCGGATGGCACGATCATAGAGGATGCGGTGCCGGAAAATGGAGCACAGGTGCAGGCAAAGCTTACGATGACCTGTCAGGATAGTATTCAGATGTATACGTTTTATTTTAAAGTATGTCCAAAGAAACTGTCTCGGACGGAATACATAAAAAAACAGCTTGATGCGGCAGTGGCGGAGGCAGATGAAAAAACGGCATCTCAAAGTTATATTTCGCTGCCGCGTGAGGTGGATGGACATACGGTTTTGTGGGAGGAAAAAAAGAACCGGGATGCAGTAAATTTTGCATTTCTCGGAATCATTGCCGCAGCAGCGGTGGCAATGAAAGACAAGGAGACAGAAAAGAAAGAGCGGGAACGCAGAGAAAAGCGGTTGCTGCTTGGCTATCCGGAAATGGTGAGCAAGCTGACACTGCTTCTTGGAGCGGGGATGTCTGTGACATCTGCGTGGGAAAAAATCGCCCATACTTATAAAAAGCAGCGGGAACAGCATTTGATCGCAGAAGATCCGGTTTATGAGGAAATGCTCATCACCTGCCATGAAATACGGGATGGAGTCAGTGAGCGGAGTGCTTATCTGCGTTTTGGTGAGCGATGTGGTCTGACCCAGTACCGGAAAATGGTTTCGGTCATTACGCAGAACATCCGAAAAGGACAAAAAGAACTGACCCGGCTTTTAGAGGATGAAGCGGAAGAGGCATATACCCTGCGCAGGGAACTGGCAAAAAAGGCGGGTGAGGAGGCAGGAACGAAGCTGCTGCTTCCAATGATGTTCATGTTAATGCTTGTAATGGCAGTCATCTTAGTGCCGGCTTTGATCTCGTTTCAGTTATAACAGTAAAAAGTAACGAATGAAGGAGGAATATCATATGAAAAGATGGAATGAATTTATTGCAGAAGAAGACGGAGTGGGAGTTGTGGAAGTAATTTTGATCCTCGTGGTTTTGATCGGTCTTGTTTTGATCTTTAAAGATCAGCTCACGGTACTGGTCAACAATATATTTAAAACGATCACGACAGAATCCAAAAAAGTATGAGAATAAGGAGCAAAAAAGAGGAAGGCAGCATGACGATATTTGTCTCACTGGTCATGCTGCTGGTGGCTTCTGTTTTATTTACCCTGTTAGAATCGGCGCGGGTTCCGGGATTGGCAGCAAAAGCGGACATGAATGCCATGCTGTCTGCTGAATCAGCGTTCGCTGAGTATCAGAAAGAGATCTGGGATGAGTATGATCTGCTCTTTTTGGATCTTGGCTATGGACAGCAGTTGATGGATTTGAATAAATTAAAAGAACGCATTCTGACGCTGAATCAGGAAAATTTAAATCCCATGGCAAAGGGAGGAACGAGTGCGCGTACAAATTTTTATCGTATGAACATTACACAATGTGTGATCGATGAATACGAATTGGCAACGGACGATGGTGGAATGGCTTTTTTTTCGCAGGCAGTGGAATCGGTGAAAAATGAAGTTCCCTATCAGGCGGCAGAAACGATCTATGAAAAGATAACCGGAGTAAAAAATGTGGAAAAAAGCGCAGATCATCCGGAGCAGACCATGGAGGAAGCAGGAAGGACGATCACAGAGGAGCGTAACCGGAAACGGGAAGAAAACAGGCGACGACAGGAACAAGGTGAAATCGTACAGCCATTGGAAGAGGTGGAAAATCCGGTGGAAATTGTCGGGACACACAAAACGTCTGCGATTCTTTCACAGGTCGTGGAAAATCCGGGCGAATTGTCGGTAAAAGCATTAAATTTATCGGACACTGTGGAAAACCGTGTGAGACAGACCGGAAACAGTCCAGGCTATTATGAAGCAGGTTTTTATGAAAAAATCTTGTATCAGAACTATCTGCAAAAGCATTTCGGATGCTATACCAGCCGTCAGGAGAACAGGGTACTGGACTATGAATTGGAGTATCTGCTGGGGGGAAAAGAATCAGATCAGGAAAATCTGGAGAGTGTGGTATATCGGATACTTGCGGTACGTCTTGCGGCAAATATGATATATCTTCTCAGTGATGCAGCAAAGATGGAAGAAGCGCTTGCGGTGGCTGCGGCACTTGTAGGATTTACTGGGAATCCGGGAATCATAGAATTGGCAAAAGCGGGAATTCTTGCGGCATGGGCATATGCCGAGAGTATTCTGGATCTGCGTACATTGCTTGGCGGTGGAAAGGTTGCGCTTGTCAAGTCAGTGGAGGACTGGACGATCGGACTCTCGAATCTTTCCGGAGCTTTTAGTGGAACACAGAGAGTAAAAGAGTGTGAAAACGGTTTCTCATATGAGGACTATCTGCAGAAAATGCTCTATTTTGAAAGTCAGGAAAAGTTAAATTACCGTGCCATGAATCTGATCGAGAAAAATATTCGGATCTGGTCGGGGAACCCGAACCTGCGCATGGATTCTATGGCACAGAAAATGAAGATAACTGTCTGTTATGAGGCAGCGCCGTTATTCTTACGGCTTGTTACGATTGGAGATATCAGTGATGAAGCATATCAGTTTACTTATGAAAAGAAAATATCCTATTTGGATACGCGTTAAAGGAGGTGTGAAGCGGTGTCTCTTTATCTGTTACCCTTTAAGAACAGTTTTTGTTCCAGGATAAAAAATAGCTCTCTCTTTGACAAAGAGACACCGTTTTGCACCTTCCGGAAAGCGTCATTCACGATTGAGGCAGCAGTGATATTTCCGCTTTTCGCAGGGTTTCTGGTCACGATTTTGTTCTTTTTTAAGGTGCTTATGGTACAGCAGAGTGTGGAAGCGGCATTGCAGTACACTGGAAGAAAGATGGCTGTACTTGCCTGTGAGAGTGAAGAAAAAGGAACGCTTTTGGATCTTGCAGCGGCAGAAGCGGTATTTGACGAAGCAAAGAAAGAGGTGGGCGGTTTGGTGACATATCAGGGTTGTGTAGGTATCTGTCTGGATGCGTTGCAATCATCCTTTTCGGGAAATTACATTGAACTGTATACAGCGTATGATGTGCCGCTTCCGATCGGCTTTTTCGGAAAACAGGAGGTAAGAATCGCGCAGTCGGTAAAGACCAGAAAATGGACTGGTTATCGCGGGGAGAGTAACGGAACGGAGACGGATCGTTTTGTATATGTGACGCCGACCGGACATGCGTATCATGAAAGCATGGACTGTGCCTATCTGGATCTTAGTATACAAAGTGTAAGCTATCCGGCAGTGGAAAATTTAAGAAATGCAAACGGGGAGCGTTATGATAAGTGTGAAAATTGTGGGAAAGCGGACGGTGCGGTCTATATCACAAGCTATGGAAACCGTTATCATTCGAGTCTTACGTGCAGCGGTTTGAAAAGAACGGTCTACTTGATAAGGATCTCTGAAGCACAGGGATATCATGCATGCCAAAAGTGTGCCGGAAAATGAAAGGAGAAAAACATGATGGAATCCTGTATGACATTGGGACTACTTGGTGTGTGTTCCATTGAGGATATAAAACGAAAAGAAGTCGGAGTATATAAAATATGTGCAATCGGTATAGTGGGGATAGTAATGCACCTGCTTTTCGGTACGGTCGAAATTTACAGTATGCTGGGAGGAGCAGCAGTCGGCGTGGTACTGCTTATCCTCGGAAAAATTTTTCGTGGGAGTATCGGATGCGGAGACGGACTGGTCTTGATCGATACTGGAATTTTGCTTGGCGCATCTGAAAATCTGGAACTTTTTGGTATCGCCCTGTTTTTAGCAGGCATTTTTGCATTGATCCTTAGTGTATTCTTCCGGAAGAAAAAGAATGATACTATTCCGTTTGTTCCGTTTTTGCTTGCCGCTTATGTGGGGATGCTGATATGGGGATGAAATATCGAGTAAGAGCAAGTTATACGATAGAAGCTGCGCTTATTTTACCTGCTGCGCTGTTTTTGATCCTATTTTCGATACAGACCGGTATTTCCATGCACACCGAAGTAAGAGAGGCGGCATGCCATTATGAGAAAGTGCAGCAGTTTGATGCAGTCAGCGAGGTAAAACAGATCAGACGGTGGAAAAAGTTGTTGGAGGAATAAAAGTGGAAGTATATTTTAAGCGGAATCTGCTGCAAAGCTATATGGTGATCAAACATGATTTTTACAGCGGATATGATATGGAAATGTTGAAAAGAAACCGATTGCCCGGATTTCTTCCGTTCGAAGTGATCGAGTCGGATGGAGGATGGCAGTTCTGGTATGAGATAACCGGACTTCAGATGCTGGATGAATATATGAAGCAAAAGCCTGTGGACTATGCCCTGTTAAAAAAGATCGTGTTACAGATCGATACTGGTATGCGGCTTGCGGGAGAATATCTGCTCATGGAAGAGGACATTAGTCTTTCGCCGGAGCGAATAGGAATCCGACCGGAGACAGGACAGCTTTATTTTTGCTATTTGAAAGGAGAAGATAAGAGTCAGGCAGTACAGTTCCGGAATCTGATCGAGCAGATCCTGCCGAATGTAGATCACAAGGATACACGGGCGGTAGAAGCAGTTTATGCGATCTATGAGATCGCACTTGCGGAACATTTTAATTTTTTGGATGTGAAAAAAGTATTTTTGGAGAAAGATGAGCAGCATGAGACACCGGAAATACTGGAAGATCCCGGACAGATGACAGCGGAGGATGCAGTTTATGAAATGCGGGAAAAAGCCGAGGAGCAGTTTTATCCGTCACCGGAGAAAAAGTATAAAAAGCTGTTTGGGTTATTTGGCAGACAAAAAAAAGAAATGGCGCCGGAGATTCAGGTTTCATTTGAGCCGGATGAAGAGGAGATAAAAGAAAGCGTGCATCCGACCGTATTGCTCTCGGATGTTTCCGGGATGATCGGAAAGTTAAATTATAACGGAAGAAATGGAGAAGCGGATTATCTGATACAGACAGAAGAATTTAAGGTCGGAACCAAAGAAGGTGAAGTAGATGCATGTTTAAAATCGGCGGCGGTGAGCCGTGTTCATGCACGCATTACAAAAAAAGAAGACGAATATTACATAGAGGATCTAAATAGTAAGAATGGAACGTGGGTTGATGGGGAATTGTTAAATTATAAAGAACGCCGTAAATTAGAGAAAAACACAAGGATTCGTTTCGCAGATGAAGAATATATTTTCAGTTGACATGAAAAAATAGAAGTGCTATTGTTTCTGTTATTAAAAAGGAGAAGAGGTGCTTTTTTTGATAGCGGAAATCGATCAGATGTTAAAGGCGGAAGGCTATCGGTTTTTAAAAGTGCAGCCGGAAGAAGCCGGAGTCTATTATAAATATCAGGGCGGAACGGTGGCAGTTATTTTAGGACTGCTTGACCACCGTGCATTTCAGATGAATGCGGCAGTCTGCGCCAGCATGAAGGAGCATATTAGAGAACTGTTCTTTTTGTCGCATGGCAGAGTACCGGGTATCACGGAGGAGATGCCGGTTTATCAGGTAGATATCTTATGCCTCGCCATCACGGAAGATGTGGAGAAATATCGCGTGCTCTGTAATGAAATGCGAGGGATCTGGCTGGTAGAGAAGCATACCGGACGGCTCATGATCTATGAGAATCAGCCGGGAGATTTTTATGGATTGCAGGAAAAAATTCAGATGCTGTCAGATCAGGCGAAGGAGAAACCGGGCGTACCTAAAAATTCAAAAAAGCGTGGTTTCAAGATTTCGCAGATCGACTGGCATCAGGTGACCTGGGTGAATACGGCACTTGTAGCCATCAATGTCGTTGTGTGGATCATCATGGAACTGTCTGGAGACACAGAGGATTCCCAGTATTTGTTGGAGCATGGAGCAATGTATCCGCTTTTAGTCGTTTCACTTCATGAATGGTACCGCCTGTTTACCTGTATGTTTGTACATGTTGGGTTTCCTCATCTTGTGAATAATATGATCGTACTTTTCTTTACTGGTGACCGGCTCGAAAGGGAGATCGGAAAAGTGAAATATCTGCTGATCTATCTGCTTTCCGGTATTGGCGGAAGTCTGCTTTCTATGACCTATATGTTAAAGACGGGTGATATGGCGGTTTCGGCAGGGGCGTCTGGTGCTATTTTCGGTGTCATTGGCGCATTGCTGTTTCTTGTGATACGCAGCCGGGGACGGATCGGGACATTGACTACGAGGGGGCTACTCCTTATGATCGCACTCTGTCTGTACTATGGCTTTACCTCGGTTGGTGTGGACAATTGGTGTCACATTGGAGGACTTGTGACGGGATTTTTGCTGGCGGTACTGCTTTTGCGCAGAAAGCTGACTTGAAAAAGTAAATTCCAGTGCAGAAGTAAATTCCACTGGTACTTT
>CAYMCM010000038.1:0-22610 GCA_964388945.1 uncultured Roseburia sp. | reverse complement strand
TTGATACCCTGCGTCAGATGATCAGCCAGAGTATTCCGCAGCTGATCTCCAGCGTGGTCACGATCGTGAGTGTGCTGGTGTGCATGATACGCTTAAATATCCCGCTCACCTTTGCGACACTTATCATGGTAGCACTGATGCTGCTCATCACCAAAAAGCTGGCGGGACTCAGCGGAAAATACTTTATGGAACAGCAGAAGAACATCGGTATCGTCAATGCGCATATTGAGGAGATGATGAACGGACAGAAGGTAGTTAAGGTATTCTGTCATGAAGAGGAAAGTATCGAACAGTTCAACAAACTGAACGATGAATTGTTCCACAGCTCTGACAATGCGAATAAGTTTGCGAACATTCTGATGCCGATCAATGCGCAGATCGGAAATATCAGCTACGTGATCTGCGCAATATTAGGCGGTGTGCTTGCAATCAACGGATATGGCGGATTTACGCTCGGTGCACTTGCAAGCTTTCTGACCTTTAACAAGTCGTTCAATATGCCGATCAACCAGGTCAGCCAGCAGTTAAACAGTGTGGTCATGGCACTTGCAGGTGCGGAACGTATCTTTGCGCTGCTGGATGAAAAACCGGAAACGGATGAAGGCTATGTAGAGCTGGTCAATGCAAAGATCGGAGCAGACGGAGAAGTAGAAGAGAGTGCGAAGCGTACCGGCGTCTGGGCGTGGAAGCATTTTCATAAGGCGGAAGGCACCACAACTTACAGTAAAATGGAAGGTGATGTGGTATTCGATCATGTGGATTTTGGATATAATGATGAAAAGATTGTGCTGCACGACATCGAACTCTATGCGAAACCCGGACAGAAGATTGCATTTGTCGGTGCGACCGGAGCGGGAAAGACGACCATTACCAATCTAATCAACCGTTTTTACGATATTCAGGACGGAAAGATCCGTTATGACGGAATCAATATTAATAAGATCAAAAAAGCTGATCTGCGCAGATCGCTCGGGATCGTTTTGCAGGATACGCATCTGTTTACCGGAACTGTGATGGACAACATCCGTTATGGAAAGCTGGATGCGACGGATGAAGAAGTTATGGCGGCGGCAAAACTTGCAAATGCGGATGGATTTATCCGAAGACTGCCGGATGGCTACGATACAATGCTGACCGGAGACGGAAAGAATTTAAGCCAGGGACAAAGACAGCTTCTTGCGATCGCGCGGGCGGCGGTGGCAGATCCACCGGTGCTGATATTAGATGAAGCGACCAGCTCGATCGATACCAGAACCGAAAAGCTGGTGCAGGAGGGCATGGATCGTTTGATGGAAGGACGCACGACCTTTGTGATCGCGCATCGTCTTTCGACTGTGCGCAACAGCGACTGCATCATGGTGCTTGAGCAGGGTCATATCATTGAAAAGGGTACGCATGACCAGTTGATCGCCGAAGGCGGAAAATATTACCAGCTTTACACCGGAAAAATTGTGAATGCATAAAAAATGAAGAAAGGAACAGGCTATATCTGAAGCACAAAAGAGTGACAGCAGATTGTCTGTTCCTTTTTCATACTCATTCTTAATAGCTGACAAAAAGAAAAAATATAAAAAAACTATTGACAATTTCAAAAAATGAGCTATACTGTAATCAAGAACCATTCCTAATAAGGAGAGCAAACATGGCAGAGAAAAGAAATACGCATCAAAAAAGAATGATCTTAGAAACGCTCTGTGAGATGAAAAATCATCCGACTGCGAATATGGTATATGAGAGATTGCAGGAAATGGGAACCCATATCAGTAAGTCGACGGTTTTTCGGAATCTTTCCGAGGCGGCAGAGGACGGAATCGTCTTAAAGCTGGCAATCACAGACAGCGATGTGCGTTACGATGGAAATACGAAGCCGCATTATCACATTCGATGCAGGAAATGCAGTGGGGTCTATGACAGCCAGATCCCTTATCAGGACTACATCGATGAGCTGTCCCGAAAGGTAGATGGTGAGACAATAAGCTGTCACATGATAGAATTCAACGGCATATGCCGAGAATGTAAACAAAGAATGGAGGAAAATTAAAATGAAGAAATTTGTATGTCAGGTATGTGGTTATGTTCATGAAGGAGAAAGTGCACCGGCAGAATGTCCGGTATGTCACGCACCGGCGGAGAAGTTTACAGAGCAGACAGGTGAAAAGACATGGGCGGCAGAACATGTTGTGGGTATTGCAAAGGGCGTGAGCGAAGATATCGTAGCTGACCTTAGAGCAAACTTTGAAGGAGAGTGCTCCGAAGTAGGTATGTATCTTGCAATGGCGAGAGTGGCACACAGAGAGGGCTATCCGGAAATCGGCATGTATTATGAGAAAGCTGCATGGGAAGAAGCAGAGCATGCAGCAAAATTTGCGGAATTACTCGGTGAGGTTGTAACTGATTCTACCAAGAAGAATCTTCAGATGCGTACAGATGCCGAGAACGGTGCGACAGCAGGAAAGGTTGATCTTGCGAAACGTGCGAAAGCTGCAAATCTGGATGCTATCCATGACACTGTGCATGAAATGGCAAAGGACGAAGCTAGACACGGCAAGGCTTTTGAAGGATTATTAAAGAGATATTTCGGTGAATAAGCCGGATAGGTAAAAGAGATAAAAAGAGCAGGCAGGACGAAAGTATTGATTTTTGTCCGGTCTGTTCTTTTTTACATACAATAGTCTATATTGTGTGACAAATGTGAGAAAATACTTGAAGCGACAGAGCGTGGGTAGTATAATTTAAGTACTGAGAGTAGGAGGGAAAATGTATGTTGCAAAAGATAATGGAACGACTCAACAAAAAAAGATTGCGTGAAAGAATCTCAACCGCAATACTTGGCATCGCGATGTTTGTCAGCATATCCGGTATTGTCGGAGCAATCGCAGTACTCGTAGTGGGCAGCTGCTATGACAGTGGCTTGAAAAATTTCGGCTTTTCACAGGGAGACATCGGTAGAATGATGGTCACATTCGCAGACACAAGAAGTAACCTGCGCGGAGTTGTCGGCTATGACAATCAGGATCTCGTGGATTACTGCTACGATGCTTATTATGAAAGGAAGCAAAAATGCGAGGATTACATGGCGACCGTAGAGAATACCTGTGTTTCCAAAGATGAAAAAGCACTCTATGAGCAGATCCTTGCAGAAACCGATGATTATTTCGCGGTTGCAGATGACCTTGTTGAGGAAGGGAAGGATACGTTAGATGCGGCGGCCAGTGAAAAACTGCAGATAAGAGTACAGAATGAATTGGTGCCGAAATACGAATCACTTTATTCAACCATGCTGGAACTTTTGAATGTGAATACCGAAAAAGGAAACAGCATGGAGAAGATATTACAGATCGCAATGATCTGTATCATAGCAGCAATCCTTGTGATCATAGTAATTGCTTTTTTGATTGCAAGAAGACTCGGCAATACGCTTGCAGGCAATATTGTTGAGCCGCTTGATCGTCTGAGTGACCGCCTGACAACATTCGCCAAGGGAGATCTTGCAGGAGAGTTTCCGGCCATAGAGAACAAAGATGAGGTTTCCGATATGGTAGAGGTCGCAAAAGAGATGGCAGAGAATTTAGCAGCGATCATCGGTGATGTGAACCATCGTATGGAAATGATGGCGCAGAACGACTATACTGTTGTTTCTGCGATCCCGGAAAAATATCTCGGAGAGTTCGCATCCATGAATGAAGCCATTCATCTGATGAATGAGGATATGAACCAGACCATGCGTCGTATCGAAGAGGCAGCTTCCCAGGTTTCTGCAGGAGCGGCAAACTTAGCAGAAGGTTCCCAGAACTTAGCGGAAGGCTCCACGGATCAGGCAGGTGCAGTAGAAGAGCTTTTAGCATCGATCGCTACGATCACAGAAGGTGTAAAACATACCCATGAAAGTGCGAAAGAATCTTATGAGCTTTCAACAAAATATGCAAAAGAAGCGGACAGAACACAGCAGGAAATGCACAACGTAACAGAATCCATGCAGCAGATGAGCGAGATGTCACAGCAGGTAGAGAGCATCATTGGCGAGATCGAAAAGATTGCAGAACAGACCAATCTGCTTGCACTGAATGCTTCGATCGAAGCGGCAAGAGCAGGAGAAGCAGGAAAAGGCTTTGCAGTTGTTGCGACACAGATTGGCAAACTTGCGGATGAAAGTGCACAGTCTGCGGCAAAGACCAGAGAACTGATCATGAAGTCTATCGAACAGACCGAGAACGGAAACCGTGCAGTAGAAAAGACTTCTGCAACGATCGCAGAACTGGTAAGCGGAATCAACGAAGTGGCAGAGAAGTCCAGAACGTTGGAACAGCTTTCTGAAACACAGGCAGAGCAGATGAAACAGGCAGAAGGCGGCGTAAACCAGATTTCCGAAGTTGTACAGAGTAATGCAGCAATCGCCGAAGAATCTTCTGCGACAAGCGAAGAGCTTTCCGCAGAATCCGATTCCTTAAGTGATCTGGTACAGCAGTTCAAATTGAAAAAAGAATAAGAGCAGACAGATGTGATGCTTTTGGAGTGTCTTTTGGAGAAGTAAAGGCTTCTTTGAAAAGGCACTCCCTTTTTGTTATACAATATTGTACAAATGTGTAAAATAAATTGAAAAATAGGACAGTACATTGTATAATTATAATATACAAAAAAGAGAAACAGATTTTTTCGTAGGTTATTTATATACAGAGCAAAGAGAGGTAGCGCTATGGGAAAATTTCTAACAGCAGGAATTATTCAAAGAGAGACGATTGTAAAAGTACCGCAGCTTCCAATCCAGTATAACCGTGTAACCCGTTGCTATGATACGGTGTTCGGCGGGATCGGCGGAGACGCATATAATGTTGCCAATGCATTGAAGTGGCTGGGGGATGAGGTGATCCTAGTGTCTAATATCGGAGAGCGGGATAGTCATTTATTTGAGACGAAGCATTTAAATCCGCATTATGTGTTTTCGAGTTTAAAGCAGACTCCCTCTGCGGTAGTTTTTTATGACAGTGAACGCAAACAGCAGACGTTTGAGGACATCAAAGATATGGAAGATGTGCCTTATGATCTGGAACGCTTTGCAGAGGCATTGAAAGAAGCGGATATTGTGATCCTGTCCAATACAAAGTTCTGTGAGCCGTTTCTTCCGCTGGTCAAAGAGAGCGGAAAGAAGCTGGTGGTCAATTTCAATGGCCTGGATCAGGAAAAAGAACTGGATCAGAAGTTTTTGACGGCAGCCGATATTGTTTATGTGAGTGATGATGAGATTAAATCCGATCCGTATGAGGCAATGCGTGTCATGAGCGGGGAATATGACATGGATTGTGCGATTCTCGGAATGGGAAAATCCGGTCTGCTCATGTATACCAGAGACGACAATATGATAGTGCCGTATCCGGCAGTTCATATCAAAGAAGTTGTGAATACAGTGGGAGCGGGAAATGCATTGTTGTCCTGTTTTTTGCATTATTACCGTAAGAATGGAAATTACCATGAAGCGATTAAGTATGCGCTGATGTTTGCGGCATATAAGATTGGTTATGTTGGTACATCAAAAGGCTTTATGACAGAGGATGAGATGAACGTGTGGTATGATCTGATCTGGAATCGTTATAAATAGCAGCAAGGAGGAAGAAGCGGTGAAGGAAGAAATAAAAAGTCAGCTTATCGCAGAATTAAATAAAGCGATCAAACCGGGGCAGGAGACTGAGGTGGAGGACGACGGAAGAGTTCAGTATCATCATGCGACGCATACACTTCAGATCAATCAGGAAGCTCAGATAGCAGCGGAAAATGAAGAGGAAGAAAAAAAGAAACCGGACGAGGATGAGATGTTTGAATCGCTGATTCAGAGATTAAATGAACAGAAGCGTGAACAACATAGCAGAAAGAACGGATTGGTTTAGCAATACCCTAAGAGGAAGACGAAAGGGAGCGGCTTACGTTATGATGCATGACGTAAGCCGTTTTGCGTAATGGCAACGAGGAAAATGGACGAGGAGAACACGATGAAAAAAGATTATACACTTTATCTTTGTACCGATCGTGCGCGAATGCATGCAGATAGCGTAGAGGATGCGGTGCGGCAGGCACTGCTTGGCGGGGTGACAATGGTACAGCTTCGGGAGAAGGAATGTTCGGCGAGAGAATTTTATGAGACGGCAAAAAGAGTAAAAGAGGTTACAGAACGGTTTGGTGTACCGCTCATTATCAATGACCGGGTAGATATCGCACTTGCGGTGGAGGCAGACGGAGTCCATGTGGGACAGGGAGATATCCCGGCGGCGGAGGCGAGAAGGCTGCTCGGAGCGGATAAGATCATCGGTGTGTCCGCAAGGAATGTGGAACAGGCGAGATCAGCGCAGAAAGACGGTGCGGATTATCTCGGTGTTGGCGCAATGTTTGCAACCGGAACCAAACAGGATGCAAAAGTGACCTCCAAAGAGGAATTGAAGCGTATCCGGGCGGCGGTTGACATTCCGATCGTGGCGATCGGTGGAATCAAAGCGGACAATGTGGATGCGTTAAGAGGAACCGGGATCGATGGCGTGGCGGTGGTTTCGGCAGTGATTGCGGCGGATGATATTGAAGCGGCGGCAAAAGAACTGGCAGTGAAGGTAAAGGAGCTAAAAAGCGTATGAAAACGGTACTTACGATCGCAGGAAGTGACTGCGGCGGAGGAGCCGGCATTCAGGCGGATTTAAAGACGATCGCCGCGCATGGTTTATATGGGATGAGCGTGATCACTGCGCTTACCGCACAGAATACGCTTGGCGTTTTTGATGTGATGGCGGTGCCTGGTGATTTCTTCCGCAGGCAGTTGGAATGCATTTTTTCTGACATCAGACCGGATGCGGTCAAGGTGGGAATGATTCCGAATACGGAACTGCTTGCAATTACAGTGGAGGTATTAAAACAGCAGAACGTGACGCAGGTGGTCGTAGATCCGGTTATGGCGGCGACGAGCGGCAAAAGGCTTTCCGGAGAGGAGAGCGGTGATTTTTTTCGGGAACTGTTTTTGCAGGCATCCCTGATCACACCGAATATACCAGAGGCGGAGCATCTGCTTGGAGTACAGATCCGAAGCAAAAAGGAAGTGGAACAGGCAGCAGAAGCACTTTCGGAGAAATATCATACCGCGGTACTCATAAAAGGCGGACATTCCGACAGCGGAGCAGATGATTATCTTGCGGCTGGAAAAGAAGGATTCTGGTTTTTAAATGAGCGTTTAAAGAATCCGAACACGCATGGAACCGGCTGTACGTTATCTTCAGCGATCGCCTGTGAATTGGCGGAAGGCTGTCCGATCAAAGAAGCGGTACAGCACGGAAAGGATTATCTGACCGGAGCGATTGCGGCGGGGCTTGACCTCGGAAAAGGAAATGGACCGCTCGATCATATGTATTTGTTTCGGAAATAAAATAAGAAAAGAGAAAGGGAAAGGGAGAGGGAAGATGGAAGAGAACAGACAACAGATTTTTCAGCATCCGACGGATGTAATAAATGGATTTCAGATAAGACCGGGCTATTTTAATTTTAATGGTGCCTTTGAGATACCGGGCGGCGGAGTGAATTTTACGGTACATTCATTTCAGGCGACTTCCTGTACACTGGCACTGTTCCATAACAGAGAGGATGAACCGTATGCGAGGATTCCGTTTCCGGAAGATTACCGCATTGGAAACACGTATTCTATGATCGTATATGGTCTTGATATTGCCGATTTCGAATATGCATATCAGTTTGACGGTCCATTTGATCCGAAAAAGGGACTGATCTTTGATCAGCGTAAATTTATTCTGGATCCTTATGCAAAAGCGGTTGTAGGACAGCGTGTCTGGGGAGAAAAGCAGGATGAGGGATTCTTTTATAAGGCGCGGGTTGTGCGCAGTGAATATGATTGGGGAAAGGCAAAACAGCCGGAACTTCCGTTTGAGGATCTGATCATTTATGAGATGCATGTTCGTGGATTTACAAAGGACAGATCATCCAGAGTAAAGAACAAAGGAACCTTTGCGGGGATCAGGGAAAAGATTCCATATCTGCTGAGCCTCGGTGTCAATGCGGTAGAACTGATGCCGATCTTTGAATTTGACGAGATGGAAGATGCCCGCGTGGTAGACGGAGAACAGCTTTATAATTACTGGGGTTACAGTCCGGTTTGCTTTTTTGCACCCAATACGTCCTATTCTTCGATGGATTCACATAACAGGGAGGGACTGGAATTAAAGAAGCTGATCCGCGAGCTGAACCAGAACGGAATCGAAGTGATCCTTGATGTCGTGTTCAATCATACGGCAGAGGGCAATGAGAAAGGGCCGTTTTTCTCGTTTAAGGGGATTGACAACAACATCTATTATATGCTGACGCCGGATGGACATTATTATAATTTCAGCGGTTGTGGAAACGTATTAAACTGCAATCAGCCGATCGTACAGCAGATGATCTTAGAGTGTCTGCGCTATTGGGTGATCAATTACCGGGTAGATGGATTTCGGTTCGATCTGGCTTCGATCCTCGGAAGAAATGAGGACGGTTCTCCGATGAGCGATCCGCCTTTGTTACAGAGCCTTGCGTTTGATCCGATACTTGGAAAAGTTAAACTGATCGCGGAGGCATGGGATGCCGGAGGACTCTATCAGGTGGGCAGTTTCCCGTCCTGGAACCGCTGGGCGGAGTGGAACGGCAGATACCGGGATGATATGCGCAGTTTCTTAAAGGGAGACAACGGTTATGCAGGTGCGGCAGTCGCACGCATAAGCGGGTCAAAGGATATTTATGATCCAAAATACCGCGGAGAGAATGCCACAGTCAACTTTATCAACTGTCATGATGGATTTACGCTGTATGACATGTATTCCTACAATACGAAGCACAATGAGAAAAACGGTTGGAATAATGAGGACGGAGAGAGTAACAACCGAAGCTGGAACTGCGGTGTGGAGGGCGAGACAGAAGATAGGGAGATAAACGCACTGCGGCTTCGTATGTGTAAGAATGCCTTTGCGGTGCTTATGTGCAGTCACGGAGCAGCCATGTTTCTGGCAGGAGATGAATTTTGCAACACACAGTTTGGAAATAATAATGCATATTGTCAGGATAATATCACATCATGGCTGGACTGGAGCCGCAGAGAAAAATACGGTGAAATGTATGAGTTTGCGAAGATGATGATCCGTTTCCGAAAAGAGCATCCGGTTTTGCGAAAAACGACAGAAGAGTCCCGCTGCGGATTCCCGGATATCAGTGTGCACAATGATGTGCCGTGGAACGAAGAATGCCGTGACGACACGCACTGCGTCAGCCTGATGTTTGCAGGACGCAAAAAAGATCAGGAAGAGGATGATATTGTCTATGTGGCAGTCAATACTTATTGGGAAGACATCACATTAACGCTTCCGGAGCTTCCGGTCGGACTGGTGTGGCGGATAAAGGTTGATACGGCGGCAGAATACGACCCGGCGTGGAAATCATGGAAATTAAAAGAGATGACAGAAGATTATAAGACGGTGGTCAGCAAGAGAAGTGTGCTGATCCTGGCTGCGGAGAAGCGCTGAATAAGGAGGGCAAAGCATGGGAAACTCAGAAGCACTTAATTTCACGTATTCCGGTCTTGTGAATAAGAATGGGAAAAAAGTAGTGAGTGTCCGGTTTGAACGTGCGGGAGGCAGAGATTTCGCGGATGGGATACTGCCGGACTGTGCGATCGAAAAACAGCAGGGATTTTCCGGGGAGGAAGTAGAACAGCTTGAGATTTATCTGATGGAACACGCGGATGAACTTATGACAAAGGCAAAGGAAATGAGCAAGCTGACAAATCTGTTATAAATTTCAGACAAAGGAAGGTAGACTATGAAGATACGGCAACATCTGAAGGTATACGGCAGGGTGCAGGGGGTAGGTTTCCGGTATCGTGCAAAACGTATCGCGGATGCGTTAGAACTTACAGGAACTGTACGCAACATGGATGATGGTTCGGTGGAACTGGAAGTACAGGGAGATGACGGACTGGTTGAGGAATATATTGACCGGATTTCCCACAGTTCGTATATTTCGGTTTCAAAAGTAGAACGTTTTGACAGAGAACTGATTTTTGAAGAAGATTTTCGGATTTTAGATTATTATTAAAACATAAAGTGCATTCTTTAAATAAAATTAAGAAATGATTCACAGTTTTGGATGAAAAATGTTCTTACAAAACGCAATTCCTATGGTACAATAGTAGCAGTATGTGAAAAAGGTGGTAAATTACAATGAGGGACAAGAATATGAAAAAATTGATGCGGGCATCGTTTTGCCTATTACTTCTCCTTGTCGTGCTGTTACTTTTGCTGACAATGCGGTATGTGCTGGAGAAAAAGCAGTCGGATGAGCCGAAAAAGGCAGAGACGACGGAGACTGCGGCAGATCTGTCAGATGATACGACAGAGATCGGCACAGAGGAACTGGTCGATGGAACGCAGGGCGGAACAGAAATAGAGACAGAGACGGTACAGACTGGTGTGGTGACACTTTCCAATACACCGATCGAAAATGTTGAGAGTCTCGATAATACCAGCCAGGGCTGGGGCATGGGACCGACCAGGGATGAGTTTAACCGACCGGTGGATGCACTGAATTACGAAGAAAAGTTTGCGCCGTACAGTGTAGACTTCATCAAGGATACGGAAGAAAAAGTGATCTATCTGACATTTGATGAAGGCTATGAATATGGTATGACACCACAGATCTTAGACACATTAAAAGAAAAAAATGCCAAGGCAGTGTTCTTTGTGACAAAGCCGTATGCAGAGTCAGATCCGGAGCTGGTACAGCGCATGATCGATGAGGGACATATCGTGGGAAATCATACGGTACATCATCCGTCTGCCGGAATGCCGTCACTTAGCATTGCAGATCAGACAAACGAGATTGTGGAGACAGACGCTTACATCAAGGAGAATTTTGGTTATGCGATGTATCTGTTCCGCTATCCGACCGGACAGTTCAGCGAACAGTCACTGGCGGTTGTAAACAACTGCAATTACCGGAGTGTGTTCTGGAGCTTCGCATACCGTGACTGGGATGTGGACAATCAGCCGGACGAGACAGAATCTTTAAATCTGCTGATGCAGAAGCTTCATCCGGGAGCAATCTATTTATTGCATGCGGAATCACAGACCAATACCAATATACTTGGCAGCTTTATCGATCAGGTGCGCGCGCAGGGATATGAGATCGGTGTGTATAGTGATACCTTACAGTAATAAAAAGTATAGATGGAAGTTATCGTTGCTATTTCGGGCTAATTCGATTATCATATAGAAATAAGTATCGGAATGGAAACGAGATTTCTGTTGATGTATACTGCAAGGGAAAATTTATGGAGGTAAGTTATGTATCCAATCGTACGAAAAGAAAAACTGGCAGATAAGATTTATCTGATGGATGTTATGGCTCCGCGTGTGGCGAAGTCCTGTCTGCCTGGACAGTTCATTATTGTAAAGATGGACGAAGAGGGAGAGCGTATTCCGCTGACCATCTGTGATTATGACAGGGAGAAGGGAACGGTCACTATTGTATTCCAGACCGTTGGATATTCCACAACCCGCATGGCAGAAGAGTATAAAGAAGGCGATTCCTTTATGGATTTTGTTGGACCGCTCGGCTGTCCGTCTGAACTTTGTGAGGAAGAGAATTTAGAAGAAACCAGAAAAAAGAAGATCGTGTTTATCGCGGGCGGTGTCGGAACAGCTCCGGTTTATCCGCAGGTAAAATGGTTAAAGGAACACGGCATCGAAGCGGATGTCATTATGGGTTCCCGTACCAAAGACCTTCTGTTTTATGTAGATGAGATGAAGGCGGTTGCCGGAAATCTTTATGTGACAACGGATGACGGTTCTTTCGGATTCCACGGAGTTGGAACTGCACAGTTGGAAGAGCTGGTAAATGGCGGAACAAATTACGATCACTGTGTTGCGATCGGACCGATGATCATGATGAAATTTGTCTGCGTTTTAACAAAGAAACTGAATATTCCTACCGTGGTATCCATGAATCCGATCATGGTGGACGGAACTGGTATGTGTGGTGCCTGTCGTCTGGTCGTAGGTGACGAAGTGAAGTTTGCATGTGTGGACGGGCCGGAATTTGACGGTCATCTGGTAGATTTTGATCAGGCAATGAAACGGCAGCAGCAGTACAAGACGGAAGAAGGCAGAGCCATGTTAAAACTGCAGGAGGGTGATACCCACCATGGCGGATGCGGACACTGTGGAGGTGACAAATAATGGATGCAATGAAGAAAGTACCGGTAACAGAGCAGGAACCAAAGGTTCGTGCCACGAACTTTGAGGAAGTCTGCCTGGGATATACCAAAGAAGAAGCAATGGCAGAGGCGTCCAGATGCTTAAACTGTAAGAATGCACAGTGCGTCAAGGGATGTCCGGTTTCTATTAATATTCCTGCGTTTATCGCAGAAGTAAAAGAAGGCAATTTTGAAGCGGCATATCAGATCATTTCCCAGTCCAGTGCACTTCCGGCAGTCTGCGGACGTGTGTGCCCGCAGGAAAGTCAGTGCGAGGGAAAATGTATCCGTGGTATCAAGGGCGAGGCAGTTTCTATCGGAAAACTGGAGCGTTTTGTGGCTGACTGGGCGAGAGAGAACGGAATCAAGCCTGCTCCGGCAGAGAAAAAGAACGGACATAAAGTCGCAGTTATTGGTTCCGGTCCTTCCGGTCTTACCTGTGCAGGTGATCTTGCAAAGCTTGGCTATGATGTGACCATTTTTGAGGCACTGCATGAAGCGGGCGGTGTGCTCTGCTACGGTATTCCGGAATTCCGTCTTCCGAAGCAGAAGGTTGTTGCAAAAGAGATTGAAAATGTAAAATCACTTGGTGTTAAGATTGAGACGAATGTTGTTATCGGAAAATCCGTTACCATCGATGAACTGATGGAAAACGAAGGCTTTGAAGCAGTTTTTATCGGTTCCGGTGCGGGGCTTCCGCGTTTCATGGGCATTCCGGGCGAACAGGCGAACGGTGTATTTTCCGCAAATGAATTTTTGACCAGAAACAATTTGATGAAGGCATTCAAGAGCGAGTATGATACCCCGATCCGTGAAGGCTCAAAGGTCGTTGTCGTGGGCGGCGGAAACGTTGCGATGGATGCGGCAAGAACAGCACTCCGTCTCGGAGCGGAAGTACATATTGTATACCGCAGAAGTGAAGCAGAGCTTCCGGCAAGAGCGGAAGAAGTGCATCATGCAAAAGAAGAGGGTATTATCTTTGACTTGCTTCAGAATCCGACTGAGATTGTGGTAGATGAAAATGGATGGGTAAAAGGAATCAAGATCATCCGTATGGAACTTGGTGAACCAGATGCTTCCGGCAGAAGAAGCCCGGTAGAGATTCCTGGTTCTGAGTATGAGATGGAGGCAGATACCGTTATCATGTCTCTCGGAACATCTCCGAATCCGTTAATCTCTTCCACAACAAAGGGACTTGAGACGAACCGCAGAAAATGTATTGTTGCAGAAGAAGATACAGGAAAGACTTCAAAAGAAGCTGTATATGCCGGTGGTGATGCCGTGACAGGAGCGGCAACGGTTATTCTTGCGATGGGTGCGGGAAAACATGCGGCAAAGGCAATTGACGAGTATTTACAGGGAAAATAAAACGATAAAAATAAAAAGGCGCTGATTCAACAAGATTGAATCGGCGTCTTTTTCATGTTAGGACGGTGGAAGAAGAAAGTCGTGCGCTTCGTCAGCTTTGTGCTGCCGCGATCAGACAGTCTAAAAGTTTGTCATTCATTTCTGGTGACATCATACAGAAACGGATGTAGTGATCGTCAAGATAAGGAAACGTAGAACAGTCCCGGATCATCATTTTCTGGCGGATCGCGGTATCAAATAAAAACTCCGAGGTCAGCTCTTTCTTTAGAAGCCGTACCAGAATAAAATTGGCATGGGCAGGATAGGTCTTGTAGGCGTTGACACCCGGGATCGAAGTAAGGGCATCCGCCATCCGTCTGCGCTCCTGTGAGACCAGAGCTCTGGTTTCGCTGATGTAAGCGGTATCCTGAAACATGATCTCTCCGGCAATGGCGGCGAGGGAATTGATCGTCCAGGGATTTTTCTTAGTACGGATCTCGGTGAGCAGATCCATATTTCCTGTGATGGCGTAACCGAGGCGCAGTCCCGGTGCCGCAAAGAATTTGGAAGTACCGCGCAGGACGATGAGATTGTCATATTCTTTTGTGAGAGGGATGCTCGTGATTTCGTCTACCTGTTCGGCAAATTCCACATAGGTCTCATCTACCATGACATAGATGCCGTACTGTGTGCAGGATTCTAAAATACGGCGCATGTCGGCACCGCAGATGCAGGAGGAGGTAGGGTTGTTCGGATTGCAGAGCACGATCAGATCAAGGCTTTCGTCCAGCTTCTCGGTGAAATCACGGATGTCGAGTAAAAAATCGTTTTCCTCTATAAGTGGGTAATAACAAGTGCTGCCGCCGGATAAAGCAATCTCACGTTCGTATTCCGAGTAAGTTGGCCCTAAGATCAGAGCTTTTTTCGGGTGGGTGATCTGAATGAACAAAGAGATCAGCTCTGTGGAACCGTTGCCTACGATAATATGGGATGGATCAGCTCCGGTGTAGGCAGACAGGCAGTTACGCAGCGAAGTGTATTCCCGATCCGGGTAAGTGCTTATGGCATCAATATGATCCGAAAGTGTTTTCCGAAGCAGCGGAGAGATGCCGAGTGGATTTACGTTAGCGGAAAAGCTGGTAATTTCTTCCTTCTTTATGCCGTAGATCTGCTCAATCTTTTCTAAATCACTGCCGTGAAAGTGCTCTTTGTGCTGTATCATAGTTTACCTCCAGATGTTGCATGAATTTGTCAAATAGTTTATAATCTATTATAACTGTATGAAACGAAAAAGCAAGAAAGAAAAAGCGGGTGGCAGGAGTGCGGAAACGAATTGAAGAACTCGCCAGTGGGAAGGTAGGACAGGAGCGTCCGGTGCCGGAATTTTCGGCAGATAAAATAGAACTGGAGATCATAGAAGGACAGGATGTGACCGGTGCATTTACCATGACGAGTTTAAATCATGTGCCGATGCGGGGTGTGGTATATACTTCGGATACACGCATGGAGTGTCTGACACCGCAGTTTGACGGGACGGAAGTGACTATTCGCTATCAGTTCCGGGGAGCCGGACTGATGGAAGGCGATGTCATCTGTGGAGAGTTTTACATTGTTGCGGAGGGTGGTGAATACCATCTTTCTTATGAAGTGGACGTGACGAAACTGTATGCGGATTCGTCGGTTGGAAAGATCAAAAGCCTGTCGGATTTTACACACCTTGCGAAAGAAAATTTTGCGGAAGCCTGTAAAGTGTTTGCGTCAAAGAGTTTTCGGAATGTGTTAAAGAAAGATCAGATCAAAGAGCGTCTGCTTTATGAGGGATTGGCAGAACCGCCGTTTATGCCTCAGAACGTAGAAGAGTTTTTGGTGGGAACCGGACGTAAGGAGAGTATCCAGATTTCGGTCGATGCAGAGTATCGCGAACATTATGAGATAAAAGAAGATATCAGGGGAAAGATTGAATTAAAAAAGGATCAGTGGGGTTACGTGGAGCTGGAAGTGATCAGTGACGCGGATTTTTTGGTACCGGAAAAGACTGTTGTTACGGTAGCAGATTTTATTGGAAGCACCTGTCAGGTCTATTACCGTATTTGTGCGAAAAAACTGCATGCGGGCAAGAATTTTGCGCGTGTACTGCTAAAGAATACCAGACAGGTCAAGAGTGTGGAGTTTTGTGTATCTTCCGGTGAGAAAGGATGGCAGATACCGCAAGAGCGGAAGGAGCTTGCGGCTTCTAGCATAAAACTGGCAGAGCTTTATATTGATTACCGCTTAAAACGGATTGTGACCGGAGTCTGGGCATCGGAGTCTGTACGCCTCCTCTTGCATATGCAGGCACTTGAACCGGATAATGCATGGTTTGGGCTGATGCGGGCACAGGCACTTTTGGTAAACCGTCAGAAGCAGGAGGCACTCTGGATCTTAGAGGCATACAAAAAAGAGGCAGAAGATACAGAAAGTCCGCAATATGGATATTATTTGTATCTGTGTACGCTGGCAGAACGTGAGCCGTCCTATGTGCGGAAAAATACGGAGCGTATACAGGAAATCTTCCGGGAAAATCCGGACAGCGATATTTTGTTCTGGGTTCTTTTGTTCCTAAAAGAAGAATATCTGGAAAATAATGCGAAAAAACTTGCGGCAGTGGAAGAAAGAATAAAACAGGGGGCTGCAAGTCCGTATTTTTATCTGGAAGTGCTCTATCTGTATCAGCAGGATACCGGTCTTGTGACTTCATTGGACGGTCTGACGCTTGTGATATTGTGCTGGGCAGCGCGAAAGAAAGCGTTAAACAGGGAATTGGCAGTCACGATCATGAATCTTGCGTCAAACCATAGAGTGTTCGATAAACGGATATATGAGCTTTTGTGCGAGGCATACCGGTATTATGACGGAAAAGAGATGCTGGCGGTTATCTGCTCCTATCTGATCAAAGGACAGTGTTTTGCGCCGGATTATGTGGCATGGTACGCGCGGGCGATCCGTGAGGAACTTCACCTTACAAATCTGAATGAAGCCTACATGATGTCGCTGGATCAGCGCAGCATCGTGAGCGTTCCGCGTCAGGTACTTTTGTATTTTCAGTATGACAGCAGTATTTCAGATGAACAGAGAGCAGTTCTGTTTGTAAATATCATTGCAAACAAGGAAAAAGAGCCGGGGTTGTATGAAAATTACCGGAAGCAGATGGAACGTTTTGCAATGGAGCAGATAAAAAAAGGCAGGATCAATGATAATCTGTCCGTGATCTATGAAGAGATGCTGGACGAGGGAATGTTTACGGAGGAACTGTCCGAAGCCCTTGCTGGCATTTTATATATGAATAAGCTGGTGTGCTTTTCTACGGAGATTACAGGAGCACTTGTGATAATGCCGCAGTTAAGACAGAAAATCCGTGTGGCATTTCAGGGAAATAGTGCGTATATCCCATTGTTTTCCGGAGAGTATGCGATCCTTTTGGAGGACAGAAAGGGACAGCGGTACACTTCACTTTCCTACCAGATGGAAAAGCTCATGCGCCCAGGACGCTATCTGCGGCGGTGTATGCGCCATGCGCCCGGAGAACTGGAATATGCGCTTGGATTCCTTTCTGGAAAAGAAAATTTTTATACCTTTGACAGAGAGGAAGGTGCACTGCTCTCCGTGATCATGGATTCTGAGGCGGTGGATGGACGGTATAAGGGAAAGCTGATGCCGCGGATACTGGAATACTATGTGCTCCATGAGCGGGAGGAAGAACTGGATCGTTATCTGAAAAAGGCAGATGTCACCTGGCTGGATAAAAAGGCAAGGAAATATGTGTTTGCCCTGCTGATGGAACGGCAGATGTTTCAGGAAGCATATGACCTTTTAGTCTTATATGGCAGCGAACTGGCGGAGCCGGAAAAGCTGGTGCTGTTGTGCAGTCATATGATCGAAACCGGAGAAGAGACGGAAGACGAGTTTTTAGTCGGACTTGGTATGACCGCGGTACGGGCTGGAAAATATAGTGATGTCCTTCTTCGTTATCTCTGTCGGTATTATCACGGACCGACAAGGGAGATGTATGAACTGTGGAAAAACGCGGAAAAGTATGACATCAGAGATTTAGAGTTTGAAGAATGGATTCTGGTGCAGATGCTTTATACTACGGAATTTGTCGAACATGCCTCCGATGTCTGGCAGCAATACCGCGCAGACGGCGGCGATCAGACGGTTCTTATGGCATATCTTAATTATTTTGCGCGGAATTATTTTGTGGATGATATGGTGATCGATCCTGAGATCTTTTTGGAACTGCGGGAACGGCTTCAGGAAAAAGAAACGCTTACAGATGCATGCAGGCTTGCGTTTTTAAAGCATCTGGCAATGGATCGGAAACTGCAGGAGCAGTATGAGTCACTGATTGATGAATTGCTTTTGGAGTATACGGCGCGTGATATGTATTTTTCTTTTTATGAGCGCTTTGACCGGAAAGTGCAGCAGAAGTATTTCTTTCAGGGACAGACATTTTTGGAATATCATACGAACGTGCGCGGACAGGTTGTTTTGCATTACGCAGTCGGGGATGAAGAATTTTTGGAAGAGGAAATGGATGAAGTCTATGACGGGATTTATGTGAAACGTTTTATGCTGTTTTTCGGAGATACATTGCAGTATTATGTTGAAGAACAAGCGAACGAACAGACGAAGATCACAGAGAGCGCGCAGATCACCAGACAGGATGTGTATGGGGAAAAAGAAGAGGACAGCTATGAGTTTTTAAATGCGATGCTCATGAATTTTACCTTACAAAACCATGCAGAACTGGAGCAGCTTATGCTTGCATATGAGAAGAAAAAAGAATTTACAGAGAAGAATTTCCGGGTGATCACCGGGCAGAGAGGTGAGAACAGATGACCGAGAAGAAACTCTATATCGGTATGGACATTGGGAAAAAATATGTTCTGGTAAGCTGTTTTGCAGAAGGGGGCGGTGAGCCGGAAACACTTAGTACCATTGCGGGCAGTGAACAATATCAGATTCCGATGGCGCTTTATAAAAAAGAGGGTATCGGGCAGTGGTATTTCGGGCGGGAGGCAATCGAACGGAATACGGCAGGTGAAATAGGCGGAACGTTTGTGGAAGACCTCTGGGAGCGGACAATGGCAGGAGAAGTGATAAAGATCGAGGATCAGGATTACCTTGCACTGGATCTGCTGACTGTATTTTTCCGCAAAGTGCTCATGCTGCCCAGACGTTTTTCGGGACAGATGAAGATACGGCTGCTCGGTCTTACCATAGAGGAGCTGACTTCGCAAAATGTAGAACTGTTAAAAGCGGTCATGAAAAAAATGGGCATCCAGAAAGATCAGTTTTTTATGATGGATCACAAAGAGAGTTTTTATTATTATGCGCTCAGTCAGAAGATGGAACTCTGGCTGCATGATGTAGCACTATTTTCTTGTGAGGGAGACAGATTGTGGGGGTACTACCTGACCAGAAATGAAAATACGACGCCGCAGATTGTGACGCTGACAAAACAGGATTATGGGCGGCTCGGCGGGGACCGGGATCTTGAATTTGCAGAACGGATACAGGAAACCTTTCAGGGCAGGATCGTTTCTGCCAGCTATCTGGTCGGAGATGGGTTTGAAGGAGACTGGATGAAGCAGTCCATCCGTGTGCTGTGCAGCGGCCGGCGCGCATTTTTTGGAAAAAATCTCTATACCAAAGGGGCGTGTTATGCGGCAGGTGTACGGGAGAGGGAGACAGATTGTGGGGGTACTACCTGACCAGAAATGAAAATACGACGCCGCAGATTGTGACGCTGACAAAACAGGATTATGGGCGGCTCGGCGGGGACCGGGATCTTGAATTTGCAGAACGGATACAGGAAACCTTTCAGGGCAGGATCGTTTCTGCCAGCTATCTGGTCGGAGATGGGTTTGAAGGAGACTGGATGAAGCAGTCCATCCGTGTGCTGTGCAGCGGCCGGCGCGCATTTTTTGGAAAAAATCTCTATACCAAAGGGGCGTGTTATGCGGCAGGTGTACGGGACGGTTGTTTTGCGTGGCAGTTTGTCTATATCGGGGAGCATGAATTAAAATATAATGTCAGCATGAAGGTTTTAGATAGAGGGCAGATTTCCTTTCTCTCGCTGCTTTCGGCAGGTGAAAGCTGTTTTGAAGCAGAAAGAGTATGCGAAGTGATCCTGGATGATACAGCAAAGGTTGATTTTTGGCTGCAATATCCGGAAAGCGGTGAGGCAAAGGTAGAGACACTGGAACTCACAGATCTGCCGGAACGGCAGGCGAAGACCACACGTTTACGGATCTGCTTAAAAGCACTTTCGGATCAGGAGATCCAGGTGGTGATCAAAGATCTTGGCTTTGGAGAGATCGAGAAAAGCTCGGATCAGGTCTGGGAGTATGTCCTGAAGATGTGAGGAAGATGGGATGGGAGAATTAATCTTATGCCGCACAACATTGGCGGCGATACCATATTTTTTGGAAAGTATAGCGGTAAATATCTATTCACTGGAAGAACTGGCGTGGTGTATGGAACAGCATACGGAGCTGACCGGGGTTGATATTTATAAAGAAGCATTTGCCTGTTGGGTGGAAGAAGAACTGGAATTAAAAGACGAGGGAGCGCTGCTGCACGATCTGCTTGAAAAGAAGACAGGCATGGTGGAATTTACTGATACCGTTTTAAAAATGACGGCGTATCTGGAAGAAGAAAAGCAGGAGCAGATTCATCGCAGACTGAAAGAATATGAAGAAAAAAGTCCGTTTGAGCAGGAGATCATGAAGGCAGACAGGCTGCTTCTCAACGGAAAGTATAAAAGCAGCATTAAAGCATACGAATTGCTGACAAAGTACAGACCGGAGAATAAAGGGGAAGAGACAATGCTTGGCAGGGTATGGCATAACATGGGGACGGCATATGCAAGACTTTTTATGTTTGCACGTGCCGGGGAATGTTATGAGAAGGCATATGCGGGCAACCGGGAACAGGAGTCAGCGGAAGCGGCATTACTCGCCCATGCCTGTCTGGAGAAAAATTTCGGGAAAGAACCGCAGGATGAAGAATTTTTAGCAAAGTGGGAAAAGATTCAGGAACGAAAGAGAGCCGGAAATATGCAGGAGTATGAGGAACTGCTGGTTTTGATGATTGAACAGTGGAAGCAGGAATACAGGAAGGCGGCAGAAGATAAATGATACAGATGAAGTTGTTTCAAAAGAGAAAAAAAGAAACCAATGAAAATATCGCAGAAGATATGATGTTTGGGGAAGCACCGGTGCAAACCGATCAGCCGGAGAACCGGATGCTGGATGAATGCGAGCAGATGATCGAATCGGCAAAGGCACTGGAAGATACCAAATCGGAATATAAGGTAGTCACTGCTTATCTGAATGACATACAGTTACTGGAAGATATGTCGGATGAAGAGATGGCGGAGATTCGGCAGGCGGCAGAAAATGTAGTGTCTCTTGGCAACACCAGAACTGAATATATGAAGACGGAAAAGAAGATTAATGATGCGCAGTATCGCCAGATGCAGCGGGAGGAAGATGAAATTCCGGATGCGATCCGGCGTTTGGAGGCCAGTGAAGCATATCAGGCTGCGGTGACCCGGGATATGCGTTACCTTGAATCGGAAAAAACAAAATGGGTATACAATGCGGAGGCATTGCGTGATGAGCAGAATTTTCTGCGGAAATTATCGATCGTTCTCTTTTCCGTGGCAGTTATCGTATTTGGAGCACTTTTAATCTTACAGTCCATCTTTGAAGTGAATACGCAGTGGATCTGGATGCTTTTGCTATTTGCGGCAGGAGTCTGCGCGTTTTTAATCTATCACCGCGAACAAAACAACGAGGAAGAGATCAGACAGTCAGACAGAAACCGTAATCATGTGATCACACTGTTAAATAAGATGAAACTCAAATATGTCAATGCGACCAATGCAGTGGATTATGCGTGTGAGAAATACCATGTGAAAAATTCTTATGAATTTAACCAGATCTGGGAAGAATATAAAGAAGCGGTGGAAGAGAGGGAAAAATTTTTACAGCTAAATGAGGATCTGGATTATTACAATGCAAAGCTTTTAAGGGCACTGCGCAGCTATCGGCTTTACGATACCAAAGTCTGGCTGGATCAGGCAAAGGCACTCATTGATCCAAGAGAAATGGTAGAGATCAAGCATGAGCTGATCGAACGCAGACAGAAGCTTCGAGCAAAAATAGAAACAGATACAAGATCCTTAAAAGACAGACGAAAAAATACAGAACGCATGCTGGTAGATTATCCGGGAGATACGGCGGATATCAAAGAAATCTTAAACTCGATCGACCGGCTTGGCGGGCTGTAGAGCGGATCGGCAAAGCACAAAATCCCTTCTTTTTCATAAGTTATAGAGAATGAAAAAGGAGGGATTTTTTTTATGGAAAATGAAAATTGTAAAGATCAGGTTGTCGCCATGGCATATGTGCCGTGGCAGAAATTCTATAAGGTTTATGAACCGGAAAAAGCCCTGATGATCGGGACTATTTTTCCGGAACTGAATAAGCCGTTTCTGGGAAGGAGAGTGGAAAGACGATGAATCAGACCATGAACCGAAATCAGAACAGAATGGGAAATGCGGCACAGAGTAAGCGGCAGCAGTTGTATTCGTATATCAACAAGGTAAGCTTTGCAGTCAATGACATCACGCTTTATCTGGATACTCATCCGGATGATGCGGATGCGATCAGCTACTTTAATCATTATAAAGGACTGCGGGAGGAAGCCTTGCGTGAATACGCAAAATTATATGGGCCGCTTACGGTGGATCTTGCCGCGCCGGAACAGACGTTTGACTGGGCAGAGATGCCTCTGCCTTGGGAAGGGGGAGTGTGCTGATGTGGAATTATGAAAAGAGATTACAGTATCCGGTGAAGATCACAAATCCGAATCCGAAGATTGCGCAGGTTATTATGAGCCAGTACGGAGGACTGTATAACGTTAAGATATAACCTTGACCATTGTCTATGAAATT
>CAYMCM010000037.1:0-23526 GCA_964388945.1 uncultured Roseburia sp. | reverse complement strand
TAGGTACAGAAGAACTGGCACATCTTGAGATCGTTGCGGCAATCGTGCATCAGCTTACCAGAAACCTGACACCGGAGGAAATTCAGGCATCCGGTTTTGCGCCTTATTATACAGATCACACGCTTGGTATCTGGCCGCAGTCTGCGGGCGGAGTACCGTTTAATGCAAACCAGTTTCAGTCGAGCGGAGATCCGATCACCGATCTGTTCGAGGATATGGCGGCAGAGCAGAAGGCGCGCAAGACCTATGACAATATCCTGCGTCTCGTTAAAGATCCGGAGGTTTGTGATCCGATCCGTTTCTTAAGAGAACGCGAGATCGTGCATTTTCAGCGTTTTGGTGAAGGATTAAATATTGTAAGAGAAAATCTTGACAGCAAAAACTACTATGCGTTCAATCCGGCGTTTGATAAATAAACTTTTAGAAACATTTTAGAAACAGACGGTAAAAATACATTGTGAAAGAGGGCAAACTGGGGTACAATAAGATTATAAATTTGTGCAGAATACGAGGAGGAGAAGATGAGCGAGGATTTTATCACACTTACCATTGAAAAACAAAAGAATATCGCATTGATCGCGCATGACAATAAGAAAGCGGAGCTGATCGACTGGTGTAATGAACACAAGGAAATCCTAAAAAAACATTTCTTGTGCGGCACAGGAACGACTGCGCGTATGATCACCGATCAGACCGGACTTCCGGTGAAAGGTTATAACAGCGGCCCGCTCGGTGGAGATCAGCAGATCGGAGCTAAGATCGTGGAAGGAAAAGTGGACTTTGTCATCTTTTTTTCCGATCCGTTGACTGCCCAGCCGCATGATCCGGATGTAAAGGCATTGCTGCGTATAGCGCAGGTGTATGATATACCGATTGCAAACAACCGGTCTTCGGCGGATTTCATGATCCTTTCTTCGCTGATGGATGAGGCGTATGAGAGAAAGGTTATTAATTTTAAAAAGAATATACAGGATCGATCCGAAACATTGTAACAGAGAAAGATTTGAGTCAGGGGTGCTGCATTTGGTGAAAATGCAGCACCTTTTACATTGGAATAACAGATGCCGCTTTATTTTTTGCTTTTGATAAAAAATTTCAATTGACAAGAAGAAAAAGTGCAATTACACTAATTATTGTTAGATTTTACTAACGACAAGAAGCGGAAAAGAGGAAAGAAATATGACATTAGATGAATTACCGATCGGACAAGAAGCGGTGATCACCAAAGTGGGCGGAGAAGGCGCACTGCGCTGCCGTTTTCTGGATATGGGACTGATCCCAAAGACAAAAGTAGTGGTACAGAAGGTGGCACCGATGGGAGATCCGATCGAACTGCATATTCGCGGATATGAATTAACGATACGAAAAGAGGATGCCGGGAAAATAGAAGTAGAGCCGGAGGAGAACGAAGAATGATCTTAGCATTAGTAGGAAATCAGAACTGTGGAAAGACCACGCTTTTTAATCAGCTCACCGGTTCCAATCAGCATGTTGGAAATTTCCCGGGCGTTACGGTCGATCAGAAAATGGGAGAGGTTCGTTCCAGGAAGGGATGTCAGATCGTGGATCTGCCGGGAATCTATTCTCTGCGGCCGTATACCAATGAAGAGATCGTGACCAGAGATTTTATCTTAAACGAAAAACCGGATGGCATCATAAATATCGTGGATGCGACCAATATTGAACGGAATCTGTATCTGACACTGCAGCTTTTAGAGATGCATATTCCGATGGTGCTTGCGCTCAATATGATGGATGAAGTGCGCGGAAACGGCGGATCAGTGGATGTGGAGCAGATGGCATTAGAACTCGGTATACCGGTAATACCGATCAGTGCGGTAAAAGATGAAGGCGTGGAGGATCTGATCGATACCGTTTACCGGGTGGCGAAGAAAAAGCAGATGCCGGAGGTGATGGATTTTTGCGAAAAAGGAGATGTGCACCGCTGTATCCATGCAGTCTGTCATCAGGTCGAGGATCACGCACAGAATATTGGAATCTCACCGCGTTTTGCGGCAGTCAAGATTATAGAAAATGATACTGATATCATTAAACGTCTGGATCTGACAAGGAACGAGTTGGACATGATGGAACACAGTATCGAAGAGATGGAGACGGATCATCATATGGATCGGAATGCGGCACTTGCGGATATGCGTTATACGTTCATTGAAAAAGTGTGCCAAAAAACCGTGACCAAGTGTAAAGAGAGCCGGGAACATAAGCGGAGTGTGAAGATTGATAGTGTGCTGACTAATAAGTATCTGGCAATTCCAATGTTTTTAGGGATCATGCTGTTGATCTTCTGGCTGACCTTCGGACTGATCGGACAGGGACTCAGTGATCTGTTAAGTGTCGGGATCGACTACGTGACCGGGCTTGCGGATCATGCGCTTACGGTTTATGGGATGAATCCGGTTGTGCACAGTCTCGTGATCGATGGTGTGTTTGCAGGTGTCGGAAGCGTGCTCAGTTTCCTGCCGATCATCGTGGTGCTGTTCTTTTTCTTGTCTATATTGGAAGACTCTGGTTATATGGCGCGTGTGGCATTTGTCATGGATAAATTACTGCGCAAGATCGGGCTGTCCGGGCGCAGTTTTGTGCCGATGCTGATCGGATTCGGATGTAGTGTTCCGGCAGTTATGTCGAGCCGGACACTTTCATCGGAGCGCGACAGGAAGATGACGATCATGCTGACACCTTATATCAGCTGTTCGGCGAAAATACCGATCTATGCCGTATTTGCAGCGGCGTTTTTTCAGAAATACCAGGCACTTGTCATGATGGGACTTTACGTTGGAGGAATACTGGTCGGCATTTTGGTGGCACTTCTTTTTAACCATACGCTGTTTAAAGGAAATCCGGTTCCTTTTGTAATGGAACTTCCAAATTACCGTTTTCCGTCTGTGAAGAGCGTGCTGCTTCTTATGTGGGATAAGGCAAAAGATTTTATCCAGAGGGCATTTACCGTGATATTTTTTGCAACGATCATTATATGGTTTTTACAGAACTTTGATACCAGACTGAATGTTGTGGCGGACAGCAGTGACAGTCTGCTTGCACTGGTGGGAAAATGGATCGCTCCGATTTTTGCACCGCTCGGATTTGATGATTGGCGTGTGTCCACATCATTGATCTGCGGCTTTACGGCAAAAGAAGCGGTGGTAAGTACCATGAGTGTGCTGACCGGAACCAGTATGGCAGATTTAGGTGCGGCACTGGGCAGTATGTTCACTCCGCTTACGGCAGTAAGCTTTTTAGTGTTTACACTATTATATACACCGTGTGTGGCAGCGATCGCGGCGATTCGGCGTGAGATGGATTCCAGGATACAGAGTATCGGAGTAGTGGTGATGCAGTGCGTTGTAGCATGGCTTGCGGCATTTGTGGTATATCATGTGGGAGGTATTTTTTTATGAATCTGATCGATGGACTGGTACTTTTCATACTTGCATTATGGGGAGGTCTTGCGGCACGTACGATATGTAATAGGAAAAAAAACAAAAAATGCATCGGGTGCAGTGGGAATTGCAAAACCTGTGGACGGTAAAGGTATTTTTTTGAGAACATACCGGATTATCCTTGTATTGGAGACACTTCTATGTTAGAGTAAATTCAGATAATAGCGTTAAAATATTAACGATAACCGAAAAACAGGAGGAATACATACTATGAGAGGCATACGAACAGCCGTATCCGATTTGAGAAAACAGATTTTTACAGAAGTTGCGAAGATCGCATGTGAGGAAGATGGAAATCTTAATGACGCAGTGGAAGCAATTCCATATACCGTCTGTCCGGGAGATGTTCCGAAGTACCGTGAGAGTATTTACCGGGAACGTACCGTGGCAGCAGAAAGAGTCAGACTAGCAATGGGTATGTCATTAAGACCGGAAGATCGTCCGGTTCATGTTACCAGCGGACTTGAAGAGAGCAATATTTCTGAAAAGTATTATGAGCCGCCGCTTATGCAGGTTATTCCGTCTGCATGTAATATGTGTGAAGAAAAGAAGTACGAAGTATCTGATATGTGTCAGGGATGTATCGCACATCCGTGTACAGAGGTCTGTCCGAAGGGTGCGATTACACGTGTGAACGGAAAATCCTATATTGATCAGTCCAAATGTATCAAGTGCGGAAAATGTAAGGCAGCCTGTCCGTATGATGCTATCGCAAAGAAGGTAAGACCATGTTCCGCAGCCTGTGGCGTTGGAGCGATCTCTACCGATGAACTCGGACGCGCAAAGATCGATCCGAACAAATGTGTGGCATGCGGTCAGTGTATGGTTAGCTGTCCGTTTGGCGCGATCGGTGATAAATCACAGATTTTCCAGCTTCTTCGCTGTATGAAGGAAGGGGGAAAAGTCGTTGCAGAGATCGCACCGGCATATGCAGGACAGTTCGGCCCGAATGCGTCTCCGCAGAATGTGAAAGCTGCGTTGATCGAACTCGGATTTGTTGATGTGCGTGAGGTGGCGTATGGCGCGGATATCGGAGCAGTTGCAGAGGCAAAGCATTATGCAGAGCATGTAGCGACCGGAGAACTTCCGTTCCTGTTGACCTCCTGCTGTCCGGCATGGTCTATGCTGGCGAAAAAACAGTTCCCGGATCTGATTGGTTCCGTATCACAGGAGCTGACACCGATGGTGGCGACAGCACGCAGTATCAAAAAAGAAGATCCGGATGTGAAGGTTGTTTTCATTGGACCGTGTGCGGCAAAGAAACTGGAAGCAAGCCGTTCTTCTGTACGCAGTGATGTCGATTTCGTTATCACATTTGAAGAACTGGATGCTATGTTTGCAGCGAAAAACATTGATCCGAACAAGATGGAAGGATCGGAAGGACTTCATGATGCAACAGCGGCAGGACGCGGTTATGCATGCGCCGGCGGAGTTGCGGGAGCGATCGAACAGTGTATCCATGAATATTATCCGGGTGTTGAGGTTAAGATTGAACATGCGGACGGACTTGCAGAATGTAAGAAAGCACTTATGCTTGCAAAGGCAGGAAAGAAAGACGGCTGCATGATCGAAGGAATGGGCTGTCCGGGTGGCTGTATCGCAGGAGCGGGAACCATACTCGCACTCAATAAGGCACAGCAGGAAGTAAAGAAGATCCAGGACGAATCAGAACAGAAAATCCCACCAAAAGAACTGGCAGACATCGAACTGCTCTAAGGCGGGATAAAAAGAAAGAGGAACTTTAAAATGAATAAAGTCAGAACAAGATTTGCACCAAGCCCTACGGGACGGATGCACGTTGGAAATTTAAGAACAGCTTTATATGCGTATCTGATCGCAAAACACGAAGGCGGAGATTTTATTTTAAGGATTGAAGATACCGATCAGGAGCGTTATGTGGAAGGCGCGGTTGAGATCATCTACCGCACTTTGGAGAAGACCGGTCTTGTGCATGATGAAGGGCCGGATAAGGACGGAGGCGTAGGGCCTTACGTCCAGAGTGAGCGTCAGGCAAAGGGAATTTATCTGGAATATGCCAAAAAGCTGATTGAAAAAGGAGAAGCATATTACTGCTTCTGCGACAAGGAACGTCTGGAAGGTTTAAAACAGACTGTTGCGGGAAAAGAAATTTCAGTGTACGACAAGCATTGTCTGTCTCTCAGTAAAGAGGAGGTAGAGGCAAATCTTGCGGCTGGCAGACCATATGTTATTCGTCAGAATAATCCGCGCACCGGAACGACAACGTTTCATGATGATATCTACGGAGATATTACGGTTGACAATTCAGAACTGGATGATATGATACTGATCAAATCAGACGGATATCCGACTTATAATTTCGCAAATGTCGTGGATGATCATCTGATGGGGATCACGCATGTGGTGCGTGGAAATGAGTATCTTTCTTCTTCTCCGAAATATAACCGTCTCTATGAGGCGTTTGGATGGGAAGTGCCGGAATATATCCATTGTCCGCTCATTACGAATGAAGATCATCAGAAATTAAGTAAGCGGTGTGGTCATGCATCCTACGAGGATCTGATCGAGCAGGGATTTTTGACAGAGGCAGTGGTCAACTTTGTAGCACTGCTCGGATGGAGTCCGGCAGAGAACCGTGAGATCATGTCACTTGCAGAACTCGTAGAAGCATTTGATTATCGTCATATCAATAAATCGCCGGCTGTATTTGATTACACCAAACTCAAATGGATGAATGGGGAATATATCAAGCTGATGGATTTTGAACCATTCTATGAGATGGCAGAGCCGTATATCAAAGAAGTAGTCACAAAAGATTATGATTTAAGGAAGATTGCTACACTGGTCAAGACAAGGATTGAGGTCTTTCCTGATATCAAAGATCATATTGATTTCTTTGAGGAACTGCCGGAATATGATGTGGCAATGTATACACATAAGAAAATGAAAACGAATGCAGAAACATCTTTGGAGGTGCTCACGGAGATACTTCCGAGACTGGAAGCACAGGAAGATTACAGCAACGATGCGCTCTATGCGCTGTTATGCGATTATGTGGCAGAGAAAGGCTGCAAGAATGGATATGTTATGTGGCCGATCCGTACTGCAGTTTCCGGTAAGCAGATGACACCGGGCGGAGCAACCGAACTCATGGAGATTCTCGGAAAAGAAGAATCCATTGCCCGTATCAAAAAAGGAATTGAATTACTGAGCAAATAGAAACAGAGTCAGAAAGAAAGAGAGTGAAGATGTCATATTTTCACTCTTTTTTTGACAGGGAGAAGAAAGTTGGAGTTTAGCAGATCACAGTCAGAAGCAATCAGACATAAGGATGGTCCGGCACTGATACTGGCGGGGCCGGGCAGTGGAAAGACCGCAGTGATAACGGAACGCACGAGCCGTCTGATAACAGAACATGGGGTTGATCCATCCCAGATACTGGTCATCACATTTACACGCGCAGCCGCAAAGGAGATGCAGGAACGCTTTATCCGGCGCATGGGGAAAAATTATCCGGTGACGTTTGGAACCTTTCATGCGGTGTTTTTTACCGTATTAAAATACGCATACCATTTTCATGCCGGGAATATCATAAAAGAGGATGTCAAATATCAGTATATGCGTGAGATCGTCACGCATATGGGGGTGGAATATGATGATGAGGCAGAATTTTTATCCTCCATTTTTGGTGAGATCAGTATGGTGAAGAATGCGGGTATCCCGTTGGACAACTATTATTCCGCCAGTCTGCCGGAACATGTATTTCGAAAGATTTATCATGCGTATGATGAGAAGCTGCGGCGCAGCCGGCTTTTGGATTTTGATGATATGTTAGTTTACACTTACGAACTGTTTTCGGAACGAAAAGACATTCTGTCGGCATGGCAGAAAAAATATCGTTATATACTGATCGATGAGTTTCAGGACATCAACAAGCTTCAGTTTGATATCATGAAAATGCTGGCACTGCCGGAAAACAACCTTTTTGTGGTGGGAGATGACGATCAGTCCATTTATCGTTTTCGTGGTGCAAAACCGGAACTGATGCTGCATTTTGACCGGGATTACCCGGACGCGAAAAAAATTGTGTTAAAAGAGAATTACAGATCCACGGCAGATATTGTAAATGCGTCCCTGCGTCTGATCGGACATAACAAGGAGCGTTTCACGAAAGAGATCCATGCGGCGAAAAACTCCGATGTGCCGGTAGAGTTTACACTTTATGAGGATCAAAGACAGGAGAATCAAAAGATCATTGGAGAGATTCTCGAATATGTGCGAAATGGAGGAGAGTATTCGGATATTGCAATTTTGTTCCGCACCAATACCCAGCCGAGACTTCTGATGGAACAGCTTATGGATTATAATATTCCGTTTATCACAAGGGATAATATCCCAAATCTTTATGAACACTGGGTTGCGAAGGATATTTTTGCATATATTTACATGGCGCAGGGCAGCCGTACCAGAAAAAATTTTTTGCAGATCATGAACCGGCCAAAGCGTTATATCAGCAGGGAAAACGTGGATGAGGATGAGATCGCGTTTGAGGTGCTTCTCGACATTTACCGGGATAAGCCTTGGATCGCGGAGCGGATCGAGAAATTGGAATATGATCTTAAAGTGATCGGACGGATCACACCGTTTGCGGCGGTCAATTATATCAGGCAGAGTGTCGGTTATGATGATTTTTGCAGGGAATATGCAGATTATCGCAGGATCAGTGAGGAAGAACTATTTGAAAAGCTGGATGAACTGCAGGAAGGCGCGAAAGGTTATCGTGATTTTGATGAGTGGTTTACGCATATCGAAGAATATACCAAAGAACTGAAGCGCCAGAGCGAAAAGCAGCGTGAAAATAAAAATGGGATACTGCTGGCAACCCTGCACAGCGCGAAGGGACTGGAATTTGGAAAGGTCTATATCGTGGATGTCAATGAGAGGATCATGCCTTATAAAAAGGCAGTATTAGAAGCGGATGTAGAAGAAGAAAGGCGCATGTTCTACGTTGGTATCACACGCGCCAGAGAAAAATTGAGACTCTGCTCTGTGAAAAAAATAAATAATCATGAGACAGAGATTTCCAGGTTTATCCGGGAAATGAACGAAAAGGAAGATTAATCCATCTGTTCAAATTCTTCTTCATCTAAAAGTTCATCAAAACGGTCGGCAACGATCTCGTATTCTTCATCATCGGTAATATTGTCCAAAGAAGGATTGCCGTCTTCATCTTCGAAATAGCGATAGATGTAGACCTTTCCTTCGGCATTATCCGCGCCGTTTTCATCGAGCGGGAGCAGAGCAATATAATCCTGGTCTGCCGCTTCAAAGATTGTGAGGATGCGGCATTCGACTTCCGAATCATCATCCAGACTCAAAGTTACGAACATATCATCATCTTCATTGGTATTTTCCTGTTTTCCCATATCAGTACCTCTTTTCTGTGATAAATTGCTGATGCAGTTTCATTCTATCAGTTCTGTGACCGCTTCGCAACTGCCACTGGAAAAATATCAGAATTTTTCTATACAAATAAAATAAAAACAGTTATAATAAAATACAAATGTGCAACAGAGGACAAAACAGATGAAGTATGAGATAAATGAAGGAAATTACGCAGTGATGGGAGTGACCAGACAGGGAAAAGATCTGGTATTTACCTTCGCTGCAAAAGAAAATCAGGCATGTGCCGTACTGCTTTATGACAGAGAGAGCGGAAAAAGACTGGATAAGATTGAATTGCCAGAGGAGTACCGTGCGGGTTTTCTTCGTTCTGTCCGTATACGCAATATTGATTACCGGAAATTTGATTATAATTATGAGATAGACGGTGAGGTCACGTTAGATCCTTATGCCAGAAAAGTGACAGGCAGGGAGCACTGGTGTGATGCATCACGTATACAGAAAAGAGGAACGCTTCGCAGCGGATTCGATTTTTCCGTATTCCATTGGAGGGAACAGCGTCCCATGATACCAAAACAGGATATGATCCTCTATAAGCTGCATGTGCGCGGTTTTACAATGGATACATCGGCACAAAATAAGGGAACGTTTGCGGCACTGCAAAAGAAGATTCCGTATTTGCAGGATCTTGGTGTGACATCGGTCGAGCTGATGCCGGTTTACGAGTTTGAAGAGATCGGAAAAGAACCGGAGGACAAGCTGCCGGACTATGTGAAGCCGAAGAAGAAAGCGGGAACAAAAAAAACTTCTGCAAAACTTAATTTCTGGGGATATACCAGAGGAAATTATTTTGCGCCGAAAGCGTCATTTGCGGCATCAGACAATGCGGCTGCGGAGTTAAAAAGACTGATTCAGGCGTTTCACAATCATGGAATGGAATGCATCCTCGAGATGTTTTTTCCAAAAGAAGTTTCTGCGGGCGAGATCATAGATGCGCTGCGTTACTGGGTGCTGGAATATCATGTGGATGGATTCCACCTGCAGGGGGAAGACATTCCGTTTTCTGTGATCGCAGAGGATCTGCTGCTTAAGACAACGAAGCTGTTTTATGTCTGGTTTGATGAGACAGTAGTAGCGAAAGAAGAGGAAAACAGCCATTTGTATTTTTGCAATGACGAGTTTGAATATCCGATCCGCCGTATGCTCTGCGGCAGGGATGCAGATCTGTATGAACTTATGAATCAAATGCGCAAACAGCAGGAGCGTGCGGCTTATGTGAATTACATCTGCGACAATAATGGTTTTACACTGGCGGATCTTTTTATGTACAGTGAGAAGCATAATGAGAAAAACGGAGAAAAAAATGCGGACGGAAGCAGTTGGAATTATAGCTGTAACTGCGGAGAAGAAGGACCGACGAAGCGGAAGTATATTTTAAACCAGAGAAAACGGCTGGCGAAAAATGCACTGGCGGCGCTCTTTCTTGCACAGGGAATACCGCTTCTTTTTTCCGGAGATGAATTTGGAAATTCGCAGGAAGGAAATAATAATGCGTATTGTCAGGATAATCCGATCGGCTGGGTGAACTGGGGGCAGAAAGAGAAAAACCGCGAACTTTTCCGTTTTACCAGAGCAATGATCCGTTTTCGAAAAGAACATCCTGTGATAAGGCTTCCGGAACCGATGCAGATGTGTGATTACAAGGGAAGCGGATTGCCGGATCTTTCCTATCATGGAGAGGAAGCATGGATGGCAGGCTTTGCGCCGGGCAGACAGGCAGTGGGCCTGCTTTATGGCGGTAGTTATGCATTGCGGAAAGATGGTACGGAGGATGATAATGTCTATATTGCGTTTAATTTTCATATGACGGAGAAAAAACTGGCGCTGCCGCGGGAGGAAAAAGCAAAGAACTGGTATCGTGTGATCGACACGGCGAAAGGGAGAGACGCAGCAAAAGAAGCTGGAATGGAAAAAGAACAAAGGCAGGCTGTGATCGCGCCGCAGTCTGTTGCAGTTTTTGTTGGAAAGAGGTAGGCAATGAAAGCGTGGAAACATTTTTGTACCATTACACATCATAAATATCTGGTCATGAAAGGGTGTTTTCGTGTCGGATTATACCGGCAGGGACTCCTGCATGATCTTTCCAAATATGCACCAACCGAATTTTTGGTCGGGTGTAAGTATTATCAGGGAAACCGAAGCCCCAACAACGCAGAGCGTGAGGAAAAAGGTTATTCTGCGGCATGGCTGCATCATAAAGGAAGAAACAAACATCATATGGAATACTGGATCGATTATGGTGCACCGGATAAAGAAGGACCGCATAAAGGTGAGAACAAAGGCATTGAGGGAATGAAAATGCCGCTGCGCTATGTGGTGGAGATGTTTATCGACCGGGTTGCTGCGTCGAAAAACTATCAGAAGGAAAAATATACGGACCGCAGTGCACTTGAATATTATGAGCATGGAAAGAAATGCCATATTCTGCATCCGGATACGCAGCGGATATTAGAACTTTTGCTTCATATGCTGGCGGAACAGGGAGAGGATGCGACCTTTACATTCATAAAAAATGAAGTTCTGAAAGGGAAGGTATCCTATTGACAGAAGGAAAAAATAGAACTATATATAAAGGAAAGACAGAAAGAAGGAACGAGATATGGTAAATGATAAAAAAATCCTGTACAGCGGTATGCAGGCAACAGGAACACTGACACTTGGAAATTATCTGGGGGCTTTGAAAAACTGGCTGAATTGGAATGAAGAATATGAGTGCTTTTATGGGGTTATGGATCTGCATTCCCTGACGGTGCGTCAGGAGCCGGCAGAGTTTCGAAAAAATGCCAGAAGTCTGTATGCACTTTATGTAGCAGCAGGTCTGGACCCGGAAAAGAACTGTCTGTATTATCAGTCACATGTTTCTGCGCATGCAGAGCTTGGCTGGATCTTAGACTGCTTTACTTATATGGGAGAGCTGAACCGTATGACACAGTTTAAAGATAAGGCAGCAAAACATGCGGATAATATCAATGCAGGGCTTTACACGTATCCGGTTCTTATGGCGGCGGATATTCTGCTGTATCAGACCGACATTGTTCCGGTCGGAGTGGATCAGAAACAGCATTTAGAGATCTGCCGTGATATTGCGGAACGTTTCAATAACATATACGGAGATGTATTTACGATACCGGAAGCCTATATTCCGAAAGCGGGCGCGAAGATCATGAGCCTTCAGGAGCCGGAAAAGAAGATGTCAAAGTCGGATGAGAATGTCAATGCAACGATAAGACTTCTGGATGATACGGATACGATCATCCGAAAATTCAAGCGTGCAGTGACGGATTCCGGCAGTGAAGTCCGTTATTCGGAGGAAAAACCGGGTATCAGCAATCTGATGAGCATTTATGGCTGTGTGACCGGAAAGACGATGGAAGAGATTGAAAAAGAATTTGATGGAAAAGGCTACGGAGATTTTAAACTTGCAGTAGGTGAAGCAGTCGCAGACGAATTGAGACCGCTTCAGGAGCGTTATCAGAAATTGATCGCTGATAAGACTTATATTGAGTCGTGCATCAAAGAAAATGATGAAAAAGCGGCTTATTTCGCGAATAAGACCTTGCGTAAAGTGCAAAAGAAGATCGGACTGACAGAAAGAATCCGTTAATCTGCGGGAAAAACTACATCGGGAAAAAGAGCCTGCATATCGGGTGGAAGAGGAGCTGTAAAGAAAAGCGGCTCCTTTTTTATTGGATGAAGGAATGAGAGTTCGGCGGCATGCAGTGCCTGACGGTCGATCAGGTGAAAATCCGGATGATAGAGAAAGTCCCCGATCAGCGGATGCCCAATATATTTCATGTGGACACGGATCTGGTGCGTGCGGCCGGTCTCAAGCTCCAACTGGACGAGAGAAAGCCCGTTTCGTTCTGCGATTCGTCTGAAATGTGTGACAGCCCGTTCTCCGTGTGCAAAATTCACCTCACGTTCGATCACGGAGGTGTTTTTTCTTGCGATCGGAGCATCGATCGTGCCGTAATCCGGGGTGATGCCCGATACGATCGCGAGATAGTGCCGGTGTATTTCTCGTGCGCGGATCCCAGAGGAGAGGATTGCGCTGCTCAAAGCATTTTTTGCGATCACAGTAAGACCGGTCGTATCACGGTCAAGACGGTTAAGACAGCGGAAGGTAAAAGGAATCCCCTGTTTGTGATAATACATGAGAACGGCGTTTGCAAGCGTATTGTCATAATTGTCCATGGACGGATGAGTCGGCATACCAGAGGGTTTGTCTACTACCAGAATATCTTCGTCTTCGTACAGAACCGAAAGCGGAAGATCCACTGGAAGGATTCCGTCAGAGCAGGCAGTTTCCTTTAAAGATACGATAAGCGTATCCCCGGTATGCAGAATGTCATGGAAATAAAGCCAGACGCCGTCTCTTAGAATGCTTTTCGTTGTCTTTTTTAAATCCGTCAGAAGATGACGGGAAAAGCCCTGTTCCTTTAAAAATTCGGCTACCGTCTTTTGGTCGTCTTGTTCGGATATCAGATAAGAAAGTGTTCGGATCATCATATACCTCCAGGTGTATCGTCTGCGCTATGGACAGAAGATAAAAATAAGATCAGATGTTATTATAAACTGTGAATGGGGAAAATAAAATAGGGAAAGGCACTTTATCGCTGAAACTTCATAAAATGTAATAAATCAGCTTTGAGGTGCTTTTTTTGAAAACTTTTTTATCTCCATTGAATGCGAAGGAAGAAGCGGAATGTCTGATTAAAATGAAAGAAGGCAGCCTTGAGGCGAAAAATACGCTGATTGAACGGAATATGCGGCTGGTTGCCCATGTGTCAAAAAAGTATCAGAATACTGGGGAGGATATGGAGGATCTGATCTCAATCGGCACGATCGGTCTGATCAAAGCGGTAACGACTTTTGACGCAGGAAGAGGGAGCAGGCTTGCGACTTATGCGGCACGCTGTATTGACAATGAACTGCTTATGTATCTTCGGGCGAAACGCAAAGTGTCGCGGGAAATTTCGCTTTATGAACCAATCGGCACGGATAAGGAGGGAAATCAGATCTCGCTTCTTGATATTGTAGAGAGCGATGAGCCGGATATTCTGGAAAAGATCGAACTGCACAAAAATGTCGAGAAAATTTACCGGAAACTTCCGGAGGTGTTAAACGAAAGGGAAAAGGAGATCATCATTCTGCGCTATGGATTGTATAATAAAAGAGTGCAGACCCAGCGTGAGATTGCAAACCGGATCGGTATTTCCCGTTCTTATGTCAGCAGAATCGAGAAGCATGCGCTTGAAAAACTAAAAAAAAGCTTAAATGAAGAATAAAACTATTTGAAAAAGATGGAAATCGTGTTATGATAATTCCATCTTTTTTATCTTTGTGACAGAAAAATACTGTCATTTCATCCGAATCAGATGCCGGGTCGGCAGCAGAATTCAAATTAGACAAATAAAAAATATAAGGAGGAACAGATTGTATAGTATTGTATCTACAGCGATTGTACATGGGATTGACAGCATCCCGGTGCAGGTTGAGGCAGATGTGAGTAACGGTATGCCTTTTTTTGAAATGGTCGGTTTTCTTGGCGCGGAGGTCAAGGAAGCAAAGGAGCGTGTGCGTACTGCACTGCGGAATGCGGGGTATCTTCTGCCGGCAAAACGTATTACGGTAAACCTTTCTCCGGCAGGCGTGCGTAAATCCGGGTCGGCATTTGATCTTCCAATCACAGTGGCATTGATGGCGGCACTTGAGATCATACCGCAGGCAAACACGAAAGGAATCCTGGTGACCGGGGAGATTGGGCTGAACGGGCAGGTACAGCCGGTGCAGGGAATCCTGCCGGTTGTCTTCGGTGCGGCGGAGCGCGGGTTTTTAAAATGTATGGTTCCTGCGCGAAATTACAAAGAGGCATGTGTGGTGCCGGGACTCGAGCTCATACCGGTGAGCAGTCTGGCTTCGGTTATTTCTTATTTTAAAACCGGAAAAACAGAGGTACTGATGGAAGAAAACAGAGAAGTGAGGAAGCGGACAGAAGAAAAAGAACTGCCGGATTTTAGGGAACTGCATGGACAGCGGGTCTTAAAGCGCGCCTGTGAGGTGGCGGTGTCCGGGATGCATAATCTGCTGATGGTTGGACCGCCCGGAACCGGAAAAACGATGGCGGCAAAAAGAATTCCTTCGATACTGCCGCCGATGAGCAGACCAGAGCAGATGGAGCTGTCAAAAATATACAGTGTCTGTGGTCTGTTTGAGGAACGGGGAGATCTCTTGTGTGAGCGTCCGTTTCGCGCGCCGCATCATACCGTGACACCGCAGGGGCTTTCTGGAGGCGGCCGTGTTCCAAAGCCGGGGGAGATCAGTCTTGCGCACCACGGAGTGCTGTTTTTAGATGAACTGACAGAATTTAAAAAGGAAACCTTAGAGATCTTACGCCAGCCGATGGAGGAGGGGCAGGTGCAGTTGGTGCGGACGGGAGGAACCTATCTTTATCCTGCGGATTTTATGCTTGTGGCTGCGATGAATCCGTGCGCCTGCGGTAATTATCCGGACAGGCAGAAATGTTCCTGTTCACGGGCAGAGATCGCGCGTTATCTGGGACGTGTCAGCAAACCATTGGTGGATCGTATGGATCTGAGTGTCTGGGTGCCGCGGTTGTCCTATGAGGAAGTATCTGATACAGGGAAAAAGGAGGAAGATTCCAATACCATACGAAAACGTGTAGAGACAGCATGGCAGATACAAAGAGAACGTTACCGGGAGAGTGGGTTTTGCTTCAACAGTGAGATACCGGCGGGGAGACTGGAAGAATACTGTATGTTAGATCAAAAGAAAAAACGGTATCTGAAACAGATTTACACCAGTCTGGATCTAAGTGCGAGATCGTACCATAAACTTTTAAAGGTGGCACGAACGATCGCGGATCTGGATGAAAGCAGGGAAGTAACACAGAGACATCTAAATGAGGCAGTATGCTACCGTAATCCGGAACAAAAATTCTGGGAGCAGGCGTAAAGGGGGGATTGGAATGGAAACCGGAAATGAAAAATATGAATACTGGTTGAACCGGATTCCGGGGATCGGTATTCGGAAACGGAAAATTTTGTTCGCAGATGGACGAAGCGCGAAGGACATCTTTGAAATGAAAGAAAAGGAGCTTTTTGAGATCCCGTTTTTTGCGGAGTCAGATGCAAAACGGATCATTGCCGCACGGAAAGGGTATGATCCGGAGGTTTCCTATGGAAAATTGAAAGAAGCAGGAATCCGTTTTATCTCAAAAGATAATGAAGAATATCCGAAACGCTTGCGGTTTATTTCTGATGCACCGGATGCACTCTATGTAAAAGGAAGACTTCCTGCGGAAAATGTGCTTTCGGTGGCAGTTGTAGGGGCACGCTGCTGTTCGGAATATGGAAGGGCATTTGCAGGAGAGATTGCGGAACGTCTGGCGGCAGAAGGGGTTTTTATTTTGAGCGGAATGGCCAGAGGCGTGGATTCTGCAGGACATGTCGGGGCATTGCGTGCGGGCGGAGAAACTTATGCAGTGCTCGGCTGTGGTGTGGATGTCTGCTATCCGCCGGAAAATGAACGGCTGTATGAAAGAATCTTGAAAAACGGAGGCATTATATCTGAATATCCGCCGGGAACACCGCCATCCGGCGTTCTCTTTCCGGCACGGAATAGGATCTTAAGCGGAATGAGTGATAGAGTTGTTGTGATCGAGGCGCGGGAAAGGAGCGGATCGCTTATTACGGCTGATTTTGCGATGGAGCAGGGAAAAGATGTCTATGCACTTCCGGGAAGAGTGACAGACCGGCTTTCCGGGGGCTGTAATCGGCTGATCAAGCAGGGAGCAGGACTTATTTTATCGGCGGAGGATTTTTTAAAAGATCTTGAAATTGAAGCGAAAAACAGAGGGAAAGTCGAAAACTTTAAGAAAAATTTACTTGAAAAACAAGAGATGGTGGTGTATAGTGGTTTAGATTTCGAACCGAGGAGTTTGGATGAGATTATGAAAAGAACAGGGATGATGCTTTCTGAGGTAAGCGGGATCTTGATCGGGCTGCAGCAGAAAGGGAAAATAAAAGAAGTTTTTAAAAATTATTATGTCCGTTCTTGAAAAATGCTGTGAAGGAGTAGGAAAATGGCAAAGTATCTTGTGATTGTGGAATCACCTGCGAAAGTAAAGACGATTAAAAAATTTTTGGGGAAAAATTATGAAGTAATGGCTTCTAACGGACATGTTCGTGATCTGCCGAAGAGTCAGCTCGGAATAGATGTGGAACACGATTATGAACCGAAATATATCACGATCCGGGGAAAAGGAGAAATCCTTGCAAAATTAAGAAAAGAAGCAAAAAAAGCGGATAAAGTATATCTCGCAACTGACCCCGACCGCGAAGGAGAGGCAATATCATGGCATCTTTCCAAAGCACTCAAGCTGGATGATAAGAAAATGTACCGTATCAGTTTTAATGAGATCACGCAGAGCGCGGTAAAGGCTTCTTTAAAACAGGCGCGTGAGATCGATATGGATCTTGTGGATGCACAGCAGGCGCGCAGAATGCTCGATCGTATGGTGGGATACCGTATCAGTCCCCTGCTTTGGGCAAAGGTAAAGCGCGGGTTGAGTGCAGGAAGAGTGCAGTCGGTAGCACTCCGTATCATCTGTGACAGGGAAGATGAGATCAGTGCATTTATTCCGGAAGAATACTGGAGCTTGGAGGTCATGCTCGGCATTAAGGGGGAGAAAAAGCCGCTTGTGGCGAAATTTACCGGAAATGTCAATGGTAAGATGACTATTTCCTCGCGGGAACAGATGGATGAAGTCATAGAGAAGTTAAAACAGGCAGATTATGAAGTGCTGGAAGTAAAAAAAGGTGAACGGGTAAAAAAAGCGCCGCTTCCGTTTATCACAAGTACCCTGCAGCAGGAAGCATCCAAGGTACTGAACTTTTCCACACAGAAGACGATGCGCCTTGCACAGCAGCTTTATGAAGGAATTGACTTAAAAGGAGCGGGAACGGTCGGTCTTATTACATACTTAAGAACAGATTCCACCCGTATTTCCGAAGAGGCAGATGCTGCGGCACGAGATTATATCGGAACGGCTTGCGGAGCGGAGTATGTCGCAAAAACAGTTGCTACGAAAAAGAGCAGTGCCAAGATACAGGATGCGCATGAAGCAATCCGTCCGTCAGATATTACAAGGACACCGCAGGCGATGAAAGAGTCACTTTCCAGAGATCAGTTTCGTCTGTACCAGCTCATCTGGACCCGTTTTACGGCAAGCCGGATGAAAGAGGCAGTTTATGAGACAACATCGGTAAAGATTGGAGCGGGCGAATACCGTTTTTCCGTATCTGCGTCCAAGATCGCGTTTGACGGTTTTATGTCGGTATATACCAACGATGAGGATGAAAAAGCAGAGAGCAACGTGCTTTTGAGATCTATTGATAAGAATACGAAGCTCACCTTTCAGGAATTTGAGGAAAGGCAGCATTTTACACAGCCGCCGGCACACTATACGGAGGCTTCACTGGTCAAGGCACTGGAAGAACTTGGAATCGGACGACCGAGTACCTATTCGCCTACGATTACCACGATCCTTGCAAGACGCTACATTGTAAAAGAAAATAAAAATCTCTATGTGACAGAGCTTGGAGAAGCTGTCAATAATATTATGAAAGAAGCGTTCGCCAGCATTGTGGACGAACACTTCACCGCAAACTTGGAATCTCTGCTGGATATGGTAGAAGATGGAAAAGTAAGCTGGAAAACGGTTGTGAGCAATTTCTATCCGGATCTTGCGGAAGCGGTTGCAAATGCAGAAAAGGAATTAGAGAAGGTTCAGATCGCAGATGAGGTTACGGATGTCATTTGCGAGGAATGCGGCCGCAATATGGTAGTAAAATACGGGCCTCATGGAAAATTTCTTGCATGCCCGGGATTTCCGGAATGCCGGAATACAAAGCCGTATCTGGAAAAGATCGGAGTGCCGTGTCCGCTTTGCGGAAAAGATGTCGTATTAAAGAAGACCAAAAAAGGCAGAAAATATTACGGCTGTGAAGATAATCCGGAATGTGGATTCATGTCATGGCAGCGTCCGTCAGAGAAAAAATGTCCGAAGTGCGGCGGTTACATGGTCGAAAAGGGAAGCAAACTGGTCTGCGCAGATGAACAGTGCGGTTATGTCGAAGAAAAGAAAAAATCTGACGAAAAAGAGAAATAAATTGACAGAATAATATATCATATGTTGAATATTGCGCGTGAACGTGCTAAACTGTGAGACAGCGGAACTGCCGTCTGGACAGGAGGAAGAATATGAGCGTACAGTTGTTGGATAAAACGAGAAAAATCAATAAACTTTTGCATAACAATCATTCTTCCAAAGTGGTATTCAATGATATATGCAAAGTCATGACGGATATTCTGGATGCAGATATCCTTGTCATCAGTAAAAAAGGAAAAGTGCTCGGAATGAGCAAAAATGAAAAAACGAGACAGATATCGGAATTGATCGCAGATGAGGTTGGCGGATTTATAGACAGTGCGCTGAATGACCGGCTGCTCGGCATCCTTTCCACGAAGGAAAATGTCAACCTTGAGACACTTGGGTTCGTGGAAGATACAAAAGCATACCGCGTGATCGTCACACCGATTGACATTGCAGGAGAACGTCTGGGAACACTTTTTATTTACCGCGGGGATCAGGATTTTGGAATCGACGATATCATTGTGAGTGAATATGGGACGACCGTAGTGGGACTTGAGATGATGCGTGCGGTTAATGAGGAAAAAGCCGAGAAAGCAAGGAAAGTGCAGATTGTGCGGTCTGCGATAGGAACATTGTCTTTTTCAGAATTGGAAGCGATCACTTATATTTTTGAAGAATTGGACGGTGAGGAAGGCATTCTGGTTGCAAGCAAGATTGCTGACAGGGTGGGCATCACCCGTTCGGTCATCGTCAACGCACTGCGCAAATTTGAGAGCGCAGGTGTGATCGAATCGCGGTCTTCTGGTATGAAAGGGACGTATATAAAAGTTGTAAATGATGTTGTTTTTGATGAACTGGAAAAAATAAAAGAAGAAAAAAGTTGACTGCGTAAGGCGGAAAAAAGGGATTTATAGAAAATGGTCTATAAATCTCTTTTTTTAAGTAAAGCAAGAAAGAGTGCACGATATGACAAAATTACACAGAAATGTATAAAAATCAACAAAAACCACTTGTCTTTTTTTGCATTAACTTCTATAATAAGTAATAAGAGTAAGCAGAAACCAAGTGGAGTTGGAGGTACACATATGATAAATACAGATGCGTTCAGTTATATTAATATTCTGGACAAGGCCGCGGATGCAAGCTGGACTCGAAGCGAATGTATCAATAACAATCTCGCAAATGTCAATACACCGGGGTATAAGAGACAGGATATTGATTTTTCAGGCGTTCTTGAAAAAGAACTTGGACAGTATAAATACGTATCTTTGGACCAGAAGGTGAAGAATGTGAATCTGAATCACCTGAATGCGTCTGTCTATACAGATTATGCAAACTATTCGTACAGAGAAGACCGGAACAACGTGGATATTGATACGGAAGAAGTAGAACGCGCTTCTGAGACGATCAAATATCAGACGCTGACGGACAGCATTTCACAGGAATTTTCCAGAATGAAGACGGCTATGAGCTAAGAAAATAGGAGGAGGCAGTTACAATGGCTTTATTTCAGGCTTTTGACATCAGTGCGTCAGGCATGACGGCGGAACGTTTTCGCACCGACGTGATCGCACAGAATGTTGCGAATATTAATACAACGAATACGGGGGATGGAACACCATATCGCCGAAAGATCGTTACATTTCAGGAAAAACAGGTTACGTCTTTTTCGGATGTGCTGTCCAATACCAGAAATGCATTTGTGGGAAATGGTGTAAAGGTTTCAAAACTTACAGAAGATTACGAATCAGATTATGTTATGAAATATGATCCGTCACATCCGGATGCGGATGAAAATGGATACGTGTCATATCCGAATGTGAATATTGTAACGGAAATGACAAACCTGATCGATGCAAGCCGGGCGTATGAGGCGAATACAACAGCGTTTGATGCAACAAAATCTATGGCGCAGGCAGGACTTCAGATCGGTAAATAGGGGAGGTAAAGAGAGATGGATATTTCAGCACTTACAAATGTCTCTGCGGACGACATTAAGACTGCGGCTGAGAAAACGAAGACATCAACCGGAGCAGACACTTTTGCGAATGCGCTTGATTCTGCGATGGGTATGGTGAATGAGACAAACAGCTACATTAACAATGCGGAGTCGGAAGAAATCCGATTTGCGCTTGGACAATCAGAAAATACACATGACCTTCAGGTGGCACAATACAAAGCGAATTCTGCACTGCAGTTTACAGTGTCAGTGAGAGACAAACTTGTGGAAGCTTATAAAGAGATCATGAATATGCAGATTTAATGGGTAGGGAAGAGAAATGCCGGAAAGACTGAAACAGATAATTGATAAAATAGGAGACTGGTGGAAAAGGTTTTCCACAAAACAAAAGACACTGATTATAAGTATTGCTGCAGTTGTCATTGTGGCTCTCATTATATTGGGTGCAGTTGTTTCGAGACCGACTATGGTGACACTTATTACGTGTGAATCAACAACACAGGCTTCACAGGTAAAAGAATTACTGGAAGGGGAATCGATTTCCTACGAAATGTCGCAGGATGGTCTGGCTTTTACAGTGGACAAAAAAGATGAAGCGAATGCTTCGATTCTGCTCGGGTCAAATAGCATACCGTCAGAAGGATACAGCATAGATGATGCGATTGACGGAAGTTTTAGTACAACAGAAGCAGATAAGAGCAAGAAATACCAACTTTATCTGGAAAGCACATTTGCAGATAAACTTGAGACGATCTCTAATATTGAGAGTGCAACGGTTACATTGTCTATTCCGGAGGATGACGGAACGATTATTTCACAGGGGCAGGATACATATGCCAGCGTGATCCTGGCACTGAGTGGTGAAATGACAGACGATCAGGCGGCTGGTATTGCACAGTACATAGCAACGGAAGTTGGAAATGATGATACTGACAGCATACTGATCCTTGACTCGGATGGAAATGTGCTTTTTTCCGGCGGGGATTCCAATTCGCAGACAGGAAATGCAAACAGCCAGCTGGCATTGACAAATAAGACAGAAAATGCAGTAAAGAGCAAAGTGAAGGATGTAGTCCTTGGTACGGATGTGTATGACAATGCTGAGGTGGGATTGAATCTTGTACTTGATTTTGATAAGACGGATGTGACAGACCATGAGTATTATGTGGCGGAAGGGCAGACGCAGGGTTATCTGGACAGCGAAAGTTCTTATGAGTCTGAATCAGATGGCGGAGCAGCAGCAACGCCGGGTACGGATTCCAATGACGATACCACTTATGTGATCCAGGATAGCAACACTACACATTCGACTGTATCGGATTACAGCAAAGATTATCTTCCGAATGAACGGATCACGACAACGACGGGATCTGTTGGAAATATTAATTATGACCAGTCATCGATCACAGTTGCGCTGACCAGATATGTAGTATATAACGAGGATGCGCTGAAAGCGGATGGTACGCTGGATGATATGACATTTGATGAGTATGTAGCGGCAAACAGCAACCGTGTAAAGACCGATGTGGATGAAGACTTCTACACTATGGTTTCCAGAGCAACTGGAATTTCAGAGGACAACATTTCGATTGTTGCGTATGATGTGCCGTTCTTCCAGTATTCGGAGAACAACGGAAGAACATTGACGGATTATCTGCAGATCGCACTTGCGGTGCTGATCCTTGCAATGCTTGGCTATGTGGTATTCCGCAGTACAAGAAAAGAAGAAACAGTGGAGGTGGAACCGGAATTGTCGGTAGAATCTTTGCTGGAGACTACAAAAGAAGCAGAATCCGAACAGCTTGAAGATATTGGATTCAATGAGAAGTCAGAGACAAGACTTATGATAGAAAAATTTGTCGACGAAAATCCGGAAGCAGTTGCATCATTACTGCGTAACTGGCTGAATGAGGAGTGGGAATAATTTATGGGTAGCAGTACGGAAGAATATAATGGTGTCCAGAAAGCGGCAATCCTTCTGATTGCACTTGGACCGGAAAAATCAGCAGCAATCTTTAAACATCTGAAAGAAGATGAAATTGAAGAACTGACACTTGAAATTGCAAATACACGAAGCGTATCACCGCAGACAAAAGAGGATATCCTGAATGAATTTTATCAGGTGTGTCTGGCTCAGCAGTATATTGCGGAAGGCGGAATCGGTTATGCGAAGGATCTTCTCGAAAAGGCGCTTGGAAACGAGAAAGCACAGGAGGTTATTTCCAAACTTACCGCGTCTTTACAGGTCAGACCTTTCGAATTTGTGCGTAAGACAGATCCGAGTCAGGTTCTTAACTTTATCCAGGACGAACATCCGCAGACGATCGCTATGATCTTATCTTATCTGTCCTCCGGACAGGCGGCCATGATACTTGGCTCGCTGACACCGGAAAAACAGGCGGATGTTGCAAAGCGTAGTGCGATGCTGGATCGTACATCTCCGGATGGGGTTCGGGGAGTGGAACGGGTGGTGGAAAGACGGCTGT
>CAYMCM010000036.1:0-23607 GCA_964388945.1 uncultured Roseburia sp. | reverse complement strand
TCCCTGCCCATAAACGGTGATTCCTCCTTTCTAAAACATATTACGGTGTTTCAATTACAAAAATTACTTTATTTACAATTCTGAACAAATTCTGAACGTTTTTAAGTCTATCTATCGGAAAAACTGATATTTATCCGATAGATTCATTTGACCTAAAACAGCCTGCTACACCTTATATCCAAGCAGAAAAATCTATACTAAAATCTATAGAATGGTCTTATTTGATGTTACAGGCTTGTCTGTTTTTATTTTTACTTTAAATTCACAGCGATCACTTCGTCGAAAAACTGATCTAAAAATTCTTCATACAATGACTGATAGGTATCATCAAAGATTTTCGTGATCTCTGATTTTGTGCCGCCGTTTTCTTCAAAAATTGCAAATGCTTCCTCATAAATTGCAGGATTCTTTTCATAAAAGATTTCTGTTAATGTATCTTGAAATGTAAAAAGCGCCGTTTTCGAAAGATTTTCGCGAAAGTCATGTTTTGAAATCTGAGCAGCTTTTTCATAATCTTCATGAAAAACCTTACCATTTTGTTCTCCATAAAAATCAGCAAATTCTTGTCTGACATCCGCATATGTCAATGGCGTGTAGTTTGAATGAAAAAATTTTTCAAATTCTGCTGCTGTTTGATACTGTCCCATATTTTCCTCCATAAAAAAGCTGCCACAGAACTGGTCTGCGGCAGCTCCTTTTTTGTTTATTTATTACGCTGTGCCTCTAAGAGATCACGGTACTGAATGATCATATCCACACAGCCGTCAATACCAAGCTCGCTGATATCCAGTGTCAAATGATAACTTCTGGAATCGCCCCATTTTTTGCTTGTGTAATAATTATAGTAGCTGGCACGCTGTTTATCTTTTTTGGTAAGTGTGTCTTTTGCCTGTTTATCGTTCATACCAAAACGTTTCTTCATATTCTCAATTCGGTAATCCAAATCCGCATGCACAAATGTGTTGATGCAATTCGGATTGTCAGATAACGCGTAGTCTGCACACCGCCCTACCAAAACACACGATCCTTCCGATGCAATTTTCTTGATTGCTTCAAACTGTGCTAAAAATACTTTGTGATTCAGCGGCATATCCAAAAATGGTGCCGATGAATAACCGTTGATCGAATATGTATCCATAACCAGCGAATATAAAAAGCTGCTCGTTGGTTTTTCATCATGATTTTCAAATATTTCCTCGCAAAAGCCACTCTGCTTCGCAGCCTCTGTCAGAAGTTCTTTGTCATAACATTTGATTCCGAGCTTTTCTGCCAGTGCGAATCCAACATTTTTTCCGTCACTTCCAAATTCACGTCCGATTGTATAAACATAATCACGCATAAAACCACCCCTTTGTAAGCCTTAGTCTTTTTGTATAGAATTATTATAATATATTTTATCCGGAAAGTACATATGAAATCTTTTATTTTAGTTTTATTTTAGATTTTGAAGTAAATTTTCAAAATATTCAGGCAATGGTGCACTCACTTCCAGATACACTCCGGTGGTTGGATGTACAAATCCAAGTGTCATGGCATGCAATGTCTGTCCCTGCAGTCCATGTGCATTTTTTTCTCCTCCGTAAATCGCATCGCCAAGCAGCGGATGCCCGATACTTGCCATATGCACGCGGATCTGATGTGTCCGCCCGGTTTCCAGTTCAAATTCCATATAGGTGTGCTTTTTGAGGCGTTCTAAGACTTTATAATGGGTAACTGCCGGCTTCCCATTTCGTTCATTGATTGCCATCTTTTTGCGGTCAGTCGGATGTCTGCCAATGGCACCGGTAACCGTACCCTGATCTTCCTTTACGATTCCGTTTACAATCCCCCGGTAACGGCGTGTCACCGTATGAGCTTTGATCTGCTCCGCTATTTTGACATGACTCTCATCATTTTTACAGACAATCAGTGAGCCAGTCGTATCTTTATCGATCCGGTGTACAATACCCGGACGTATTTCTCCATTGATACCGGAAAGACTATCTTTGCAATGAAACAAGACTGCATTTACCAGTGTTCCGGAATAATGTCCTGCAGATGGATGCACAACCATATCTTTTGGCTTATTTACGACAAGAACATCCTCGTCTTCATATAAAATATCAAGCGGAATGTTTTCCGGAAGAATTTCGACAGATACCGCTGGCGGAATCTGCACTGTAACAATATCCTCCGGTTGTAACCGGAAATTGCTCTTTTGAGTATGTTCATTTACGGTAACCTGACCATCTTTGATCAGTTTTTGAAAAAAAGTCCGTGACTGCGACGGATAGATCGCCGCCAGAAACTTATCCAGCCGTTCTCCGTCATACTGTTCACTGACTTCAAAAGTCTGTAATTCCATTTGTGCTCCTTAGCTTGTCTATTTGGAAAAAATCTGTTCCAAATCAGATTCCTTGTAATAAAACAGAATAAAAATGATCAATGCCGCTGTTGCTGCTGTCACATAAATATCCGCCACATTAAAAATTGGGAAATCGATCAGAGAAAAATAAAAGAAATCCACAACAAATCCCTGCCGCACACGATCAATGAAATTTCCTGCCGCACCTGCCAAAAACAAAACGGCTATCACGCGCAGCGGCAGATACAGTTTTTCTTTGGGAATCCGGGCATATATCGCACATACCAGGATAAAAAGAACGATCGTAATGATAATAAAAAAGATTCTGGCTCCCTGCATCATACCGAATGCAGATCCGCGGTTTTCAAGATATTGCAATTCAAATACCCCACGAATCAGAGGAATTGCCGGCTTATCTTTTAAATGCGTGACTGCTAAGAGTTTTGTGATCTGATCCAGAAGGATCAGCAAGATCACACTTATGCTTACACGGATCAGATATTTTATAGATGTTTTTTTCATAAGTGCCTCCGTTTCTATTTATATTTTCGATAATCAATCTTCATTCTCCCCTTTTTCGTTTCTCCGGAAACAGAATCAAAAATATATTTGCCATATGAACGAATGGAAAGAATATCACCTGATCTGCATACATAGGTATTGTGCAGCGTTTCCCTGCCGTTCACCCACACTTTTCCTCCGGCGATCAATGAAGATGACGCCGAGCGTGATAGCTTACAGATACAGGCAATAAGTGCATCTAAACGGTTAGATGTAATGATACCGCTTAAATATTCAAACTCTGGGCGAATATCGGAATTATCCAAAAAATCAGTTTCGGTAATCTTAACAACGGTATGCTTTACCTTTTCTAATTGTTCTAACAGATATGTTTTTACAGAATCTGCGCAAAACAAATATGCTGTATTGTTTTTTAATAGAATATCACCGATTTTCCCGCGTTCGATCCCCAGATTCATGACTGCCCCTAAAATATCCCGATGCCCGAGCTGATCCGAGAATTTGGGATATGCCGGTTCTATTTTCAAGCAGGAAAACGGATAATCCCATTCATAATAAAGAGCGTCAGGACAAAAAGCCACCATCTGACGCTCCGCACATTCATATCCGCCGGACATCTGAAAGCCTGATGAAAGCACACCTTTAGTCTGGCAGAAAATATTTTGTTCATTTAAACCAAGAAAATCTGAAAACAAAACGATTCCCTTCATATCAGCCTGTCTGGACAGATCCAAAAAACGCTTCTGGATGAGCTGTTCGTCTTCTGTCATATCATCTTACCTATAATCTGTCGTCTGGATACCCGGCAGATCGAAAGAATCCATAATATCCTGAAAATCACCGGAAATATCTACGGTAGACGGTGTGATAATAAAGATATAATTTGATATTTTCTGTAGATTTCCGCTGATCGCAAAGCAGGAACCTGAGGTAAAATCAATGATACGCTGTGCGATCTCCACGTCAAGTCCTTCTACGTTAAGTACCACAGTACGGTTCATAAGAAGTGTTTCGGTGATCTCTCTGGCATCTTCTACTGAAGTCGGTTTGATGACGCAGACTTCCATGCCTGCCGCAGAAATCTGCTTTCTGGACGGACGCATCGGCGTGATTTTCTGGGAAGCTCTCACCGGTTTTTCACGTACCTCATTCTCTGCCGGATAATCATCTTCTACTTTTGAAAAGACTTTTTTTCTCGGTGCCTCATCTTCTTCATCATCATAGTAATCATCGTCATAAAAATCATCATCGTCATCCGGATTCAGACGCATTACATTTAAAAATTTATCAAACAGTCCCATGAATAATCTCCTATCATTTCAAAAATATTTCTCTGTTAATGGGCATTGGTATAATTTCTCGCACCGAAAATACCGGTGCCGACGCGCACCATCGTCGCACCCTCTTCGATGGCAACCATATAATCATTGGTCATGCCCATAGACAGAATTTTCATATGTACATTATCAATGTTTTTGGAGTCGATGTCAACAGATAATTGTTTCAGTCTGCGAAAATGCACACGGTTTTCTTCCGGATCTTCCACAAAAGGTGCGATCGTCATCAACCCCTGAATGCGCACATTTTCCAATGACGCGATCTCTTCTGCCAGCTGTAAGGTTTCCTCTGGACGGACACCGAATTTTGTATCTTCACCAGCTACATTTACTTCGATCAGGATTGGAACCGTTACCTGATGTTTCTTTGCCTGAATATTGATCTCTTCTGCAAGACGATAAGAATCTACGGAATGGATGAGACTCACCTTGTCCACAATATATTTTACTTTATTTCTCTGCAGATGCCCGATCATATGCCAGTTAATATCAGACGGAAGTTTCTCATACTTTTCGGTCAGCTCCTGCACTTTATTTTCACCAAATGTACGGATTCCTTCCGTATAAATCTCTTCAAGCATAGCTATCGGTTTTGTTTTGCTCACTGCGATCAGCGTGACATCCTCACGTTTTCTGCCGGTTTTCCCGCAGGCAGCCGCGATGTTTGCTTCCACTTCTTTTAAATTGTCCTTTAACATAATCTTAACTCCTCTAATTTATTAAATCATTTTCATTTACTTTGCTTCCATCCAATGCAATGTGATCATACAAGGAAAGACCATAATTAGTTCCTGTCTCCACAATGGAATATTCTTCATTCTGGTATAAAATACTGATCTGCTTAAAAACAGCATACCCTTTGTTGATATTATAAACGCCTTGCAATTTTGCTGTTTCGCTTATTGTATAGGTCTCATTAGAATCCATACGCTGCAATACCGTTCCCGCAGTCACTTCATCCTCGTCAATATAATACGAGTCATCCGTCTCATAATAAAGCGACGTCGCTACAAAATCAATGCTGCCAGTCTCTGCATTTTTTATCATTACACCTTTGCTGGAAGAATCTTCTGCTTTGGCAAAATATTCCTTGGGAACTTTAAAAAATTCTTTCTCGGTAATTGCACTGTTTGGTATCTTAAGCCCGCTTTCTTTGTTCAGCAGAAGTTCAATCTCAATAAAACGCTCCTGCACATAACGTATCATCGAATTATTCAATTTTAAAAACAGATAATAGCCGCCTGATATCTGACGCTCTTCAAAATTTACCCATAGGGTTCTGCCGTCCTCTGTAAATTCAATCTGTACTGCCGATTCATCTGCCAGTCTTTCATAGACATCTGGCGTCACAGGAACAACGATATTCCATGTTTCGTCTGTCACAAGCTTATAGACCGGATCACCTGCTTCGACTTTTTCTTTCATTTTCAGATTATTTTTATTATAATCCAGTTCGTTTAGCATATCCGGCTCAAAGGTGTCGATCGTAACACTCTCATAGCCATCTGTGTAATACGCTGCAATTCCCGGGATCTGTGCGTAACCGAGATGAAACGTATTATTGGACTGGGCATAGGCAGTATAATCCCCGATCGCATCCAAAGCATCCAGATTCAGGGCTTCCATGATCTGTGCATCCACGTTTTCTTTAAAAGCATACACATTATAGAAAGAATTGCCATCATAAGATTTGTCAAATTCGCTCACTACTTCTCCGATCTCATTTAAGTTTGATCTGGAAAGTTCGGTCTGATTCAAAGAAGCCTCCTTGATCTGGCCGGCAACATCTCCGGTCTCATCAATGGAATAAATAAGCGTATTGTAGCTTGCCTTCCTTGCATCTTTTAAATAATAATTGACATATCCGGCTGTAGCCGCATACACAACCGTCTCACTGCGGAGCGCAAGCCCATTATAAGTATTGTTCTCAGCAATCGTGCCCTGCTCTACCTCATATACAGAAATGCGTGTTTTTGTAAAATAACTGAATACATTAAAAAGTATATAAATAAAGATAATAACAAAAACCACTACACCTATATTTAAACTGAACGGTTTTTTGTAATTTACGATTTTTTTATTCTTTGACAAAATAAATACCGCCTTTATCATGAACTCCTGTCCATTTTAGCATTTTCCAAATTAGAATACAATGTTTTTCCCATGCATGATTTGGGAAAAAGGTGACATACTATTCCAAAAGGAGGATACACTTATGAGTTCAAAAGGATTAGACTATACACTGCTTACCTTTGTGCTAATCGGTGCCATTAACTGGGGACTGATCGGATTTTTCCGGTTCGACCTGGTTGCGTTCCTGTTTGGAAACATGTCATGGCTTTCCCGTATCGTTTACGGAATCGTCGGCATCAGCGGCCTGTATCTGCTCAGTGCCTACGGACGCATCCGCGCTGTAAATGAAGCATAATCCGGTAAAAAAGGTGTCTTAGGCAAACGCTTAAGACACCTTACTTTATGCGGAATGAATCGCCTAAAGAGAAAGAATGATCCTTGCCCTTGCACACTCCGGCAAATCCCGCTCATCTTTTGACACACTTAAAATGAATTTCACGGAAAATTTTTCGCTGATGACATCCAATTTTTTTATGGCATACGTCATCTCATCATCCTGCAGTGATGAAATCGTAAGGAAACTGTCCAGATACATTTCTTCCATATCATGATCCCGAGAAAGAATCCCACAGAGAAATCCCATGAATTCATCGCAGTTTGAAATCGGATAATCCGCCACATTGATTAGACGGATTCGGTTGTTTAGTTCATACATATGTTTCGGACTTTTGTCCAGATACACGATACTGCCTTTCGCCGACTTAACAGAACGGTTGACCTTGTCCAGCAGATGTTTCGTTTTTCCTTTTCCTTTTTCTCCTGCGATAATTTCTATCATTGGCATTTCCTCCCATTAGACCATTTTATATTATAGTATCCGGCATTAGAAAACAGATTCTCAGTTTCCGTATTGCCGTAATATTTCATTCATCAATAGATAGAGGTTGTCCCGGCAGTCTGCTTTCAGAACAATGGAGATCAGATTCTGACCGTTTGCATTCTGGCTTAGCAGTACAAGGCAATAACCTGCGTCTCCCGTGGTTCCTGTCTTTCCGCCAAGTACTGTGATCCCGTCGGGTGCCGTCTCCGTTCCGGCAAGATATTTGTTGGTGGATATCCAATCCTGTGAAACAGGTGTCCCGGCCGCATTGATATAATTAGCAGTATAATCCGTTGTCTTTAAAATTTCAAGAAATGTTTCATTCTGAATTGCCGCATTAAAGATCAGATACAGATCATATACGGTCGTATAATGATTGTCATCCGGCAGACCATTCGGGTTTACAAAATGACTTCCGGTAGCACCGAGTGATACTGAAGTTGTATTCATCAGCCCCGCAAATGTTTCGGTATCTCCGGAAATATGTTCTGCGATCGCCACAGCCGCATCATTGCCGCTGCGCATCATAAGTCCATAAAGCAGATCCCGCAATGTAATCTGATCCCCCGCTTTCAATCCGCAGACCGAAGAATCACTTGCCATATTGGAAGCGTTTTCGCTGACTGTTACAATATCATCCAAATTTCCATACTGCAATGCCAGATAGCAGGTCAGTATCTTCGTTGTGCTCGCTGGATAAAGCTGTTCGTAAATGTTCTTAGCATAAGGTATCGTTCGGGTCGCAGTATTAAAAAGCCCTGCTCCTTCACATACCTGCGCATCCGTATTTTCAAGCCCTGTATTCTCAAGACCTCCAACGCACAGATTTTCTGCAAAATAAGATAATGCATCGCTGCCCTCTCCGCTTGCTGCGATAAGCGAATCGGTAACTGCCGTACTGTATACCGGATAAGGATTTTTTATCTCCGCCGCCCTGGTGCCGCAGCCGGACACTGTCAATACGGCAACTGCTAATAGCCCGCAAAGGGCATGCTTATTTATACATTTCACGCCACTCTAAATCTCCTCTGTCTAAAGACTTGATCAGAAGTTCTGCTGTAGCGAGATTGGTCGCAAGCGGAATATTATGCACGTCACAAAGACGGACAACACTGTTTACGTCCGGCTCATGCGACTTTGGTGTGAGCGGATCGCGCAAAAAGATCACAAGATCAATCTCGTTGTGCTCGATCTGGGCACCAAGCTGTTGGGCACCTCCAAGATGTCCTGCCAGATATTTATGAACGTTAAGGTTTGCAACCTCCTCGATCAGTCTTCCGGTTGTTCCGGTTGCGAACAACTCATTTTTACATAAAATACCGCGATACGCGATACAGAAATTCTGCATCAGTTTTTTCTTTGAATCATGTGCAATCAAGCCTATATTCATGATGTGTTTCCCCCATTCAATATTTTTTCGGTTGAAGTCCGACATTTAAGACCAGTCCAATGCCGATATATAATGTAGTCAGCGACGTCAGACCGTAACTGACGAACGGAAGCGGCAAGCCGGTATTTGGCATCAATCCGGTGACAACACAGATATTTACAAATCCCTGAAATCCGATCAGGGATGCCATTCCACAGGCAATCAGTCTTCCCGACAGATCCTTTGCCTTTCGTGCGATCAGAATGCATTCGATCACGATTAAAAACAACAGGATCACGATAAGCGCTGCGCCGACAAATCCAAGCTCCTCTCCTGCAACGGCGAAAATGAAATCCGTCTGCGGTTCGGAAATGAAATTGCCATTTTTTACAGATGCAATATCATTATTATTCAATCCTTTGCCCCAGAGTCTTCCGGAACCGATCGCCATGATCGAATTCTGCTGCTGGTATGCATCATCTGCATAGGCTTTTGGATTCAGCCATGCCATGATCCGACGATACTGGTAATCATTCAGGATCTTCTGTCCCGGCTGAAGGATCAGACTCAAAAAAATGATCGCGGACGGAACAGAAACTGCAAGGACTCCTAATACTATTTTATAACTTAATCCCGCAATAAACAAGAGGGATACAAAAATTAATGCTGTTACGATCGTTGTGGAAAGATCCGGCTGCGTAACGACTAAAATGAGAGGAATCCCAACCAGCGCAAAAGAAGCAAACAGCACCTTTACCGTATTAAGTGTCTCCTGATACTTCATAAAAAAATACGCAAAAAATAAAATAATAATAATTTTTGATAACTCAGACGGCTGAAAACGGATTCCTGCGATCGATACCCAGCGAGTTGCTCCGTTTGTATTGCTTCCCATCACTTCCACCAGCGCAAGGAGCACTATATTTAAAAAGTAAAACAGCCAGCTAAAACGCAGAATAAAACTGTAATCCACAAGGGATACAACCGCCATAAGGATAAGTCCAAGGAATAATCCGATAATCTGTGTCTTTTGTACCGAAGCCTTTGCACTGCCGATCACCAGAATTCCGATCACCGACAATGCCAGTACATAACATACCAGGCGAAAATGATAATTTCTTATGCTATATTGTTTTAACATCACTATTTCCCATGCATGATCCGGTTAATTTCCGGAATGTTTTAAGTCCTTGATCGGAATATTGGCATAAAGTGCCGGAACACTGCCGTTATTTCCATCTGATTCTGTCTGGGTGATCTGTATATCAAGCCCTTCCGCATCTATTTCCATATATTTTGAAATGACCTGGATAATATCATTTTTTATCATTTCCATAACGTCCGGAGAACAGTCTGCCCGATCGGAGATCAAAAGAAGTTTCAATCGGTCTTTTGCGACATCACCGGAGCTCTTTTTCTTAAAGAAATCCATGAATCCCATGTTTTTGTTCTCCCCCTTAATTTTTCTTAAATAATCCTACAAATTTTGTCCAGACACCGCTTTTAGATTCCAGATCAAGTAACGGAATATCCTCACCCATAATGCGGTGGCAGATATTTTCATAAGCCTGTCCTGCCATTGAATTGTGATTTCCAACGAGCGGTTCACCCTGATTGGTCGAGATAACGATCTGTTCATCATCCGGAACAGCACCGATCAGATCAATGGCAAGGATTTCTTGTACATCCTCGATCGACATCATATCGCCACGTTTTACCATATCCATACGCAGTCTGTTTACGATCAGTTCCGTCTTTTTGATCTCATTTGCCTCTAAAAGTCCGATGATACGGTCTGCATCTCGAATAGCAGAAACCTCCGGTGTGGTAACGATGAGCGCACGGTTTGCTCCTGCAATTGCATTCTGGAAGCCCTGCTCGATTCCTGCCGGACAGTCAAGCAGTATGTAATCAAACTCTTCACGTAGCTCCTCCACCAGTTTTTTCATCTGCTCCGGATTTACGGATGTCTTATCTCTCGTCTGTGCAGACGGAAGCAAAAACAGATTCGGATACTTTTTATCCTTGATCAGCGCCTGTTTGATACGGCAGTTTCCTTCTATTACATCTACCAGATTGTATACGATCCGGTTTTCCAGACCCATGACCACATCCAGATTACGAAGTCCGATATCTGTATCGATCAATACAACTTTTTTGTTAAGCTGCGCAAGTCCGGTACCTACATTTGCAGTGGTCGTTGTTTTTCCCACGCCGCCTTTTCCTGATGTAACAACAATTACTTCACTCATTTTGAAATATCCTCCTGAATTTTCATTTATATTCTATAATTCTATGATGATAATTTTATATACGTTTTAACAATCCTCTGGTGATCGGTTCGATCAAAATATTACCATCGGATACCAGTGCGATCTGCGGATCCATCGTCCGCCTGCGGTTTCGTATGGCTTCCCACGGTCCGCGGTCTGCACTCCTGCCAATAACATTTCCGATCTTGATCTGAACCGGATCCATATCAAGCGCCGTCACAAAACAGCTCTCGTCTCCCGCAGCACCTGCATAGGCATTTCCTTTTAAAGAGCCAAGAATCACTATATTTCCCTTTGCAATGATCTTGGCACCCGGATTTACATCTCCGATGATCACAATGCTGGTATCGCATTTTAACACCTGACCGGAACGGAGCGTACCTTTGTAGAACTCACCCGTGTTATCCGCCACATCTTGATAATAGCTTTCAATTTTTTCTTTGTACATCTGCTCCCGCATCTCATTCTGATCCACAATGCAGATGACCTGTATGGAGGTGTTTTTTGTGATCATATCTAATATGGAAAATTCTTCTTCCTGCGAAAGTCTGCGTCCTTCAAAGGAAATTGCGATCTTCGCATTTTTAAAAAACTTTTCGGATTCCCGGAATTTTTCCAGAATTGCCTCTTTTAACTGGTCGAATGGCATATCCGCATCCAGGATCAGATTGATTCCATATCGGTTACTTTTTAAAATTACCGGTTGCGACATTTTGAAATAAGCCCCCTTTTCTTAATCGCCAAAGCCATTTGCCGTATCATTTACGGACATTGCCTGACCATTTAGTAATGTCTGTTCGTCTGCTATATGGAAATAGTAGGATAAAACTTTTGCGGACAGATCTGCGGCATTGCTCGAAGTATATCCGTACGCGATTCTTGTCGCAATGGATACCTGCGGATCTTCATACGGCGCATAGCCGACAAACAGTGCATGGTTCGGTCTGGTCAGTATCTGCTGTGCCGTACCTGTTTTTCCGGCAACCGCGATCGGAATCCCATCAAATTCCTTATGGCTTTCCACCACCATGCGCATTCCGGAATGAATGGAATCCCAGGTAGACTGACTGATCTCATCCATCTGATTTTTTACAGTCGGCTGATAAGACATGATCAGATTTCCATCCGAATCTGTCACTTTGCTAAGCAAAGTATAATTATATACCGTACCGGAATTCGCGACTGCTGTCACATAACGCGCCAGCTCTGTTGTAGTGTAGTTATTATCACTCTGTCCGATTGCCGCGAGGATCGGAACTTTTGTCGCGATCTGCGGACTGTTCTCCGGAATTTCAATCCCGGTCGTATCACCCAGTCCATACATCTGCGCATACTTCTGAATTGCCGTAATGCCCTTTGTCTCATTATACGTATCGCCTGAACTGCTCAGACGGTATCCTACTTCATAGAAAAAGAAGTTACAGGAATCCCGAATTGCTTCGGATACATTGATCAAACCATGATTGCTTGGATATACCCAGCATTTCGGACTTGGCGTTACTTTGGTAAACTGTCCTTCATCCAGAATCTGCTCCGCAGGCGAAGATAAAACGCCTTCTGTCAGTCCGGCAGTTGCCGTTACCATCTTAAACGTCGATCCCGGCGCTGTCCTCTGCTGTGTTGCATTGTTATAAAGCGGCAGCGAAAGATCTTCATTTAATGCCGCATAATACGCAGAATCCACGGTATTGGCAAGGCGGTTGTTATCATAGCCTGGATAAGTTACACACGCGAGCAGTTCCCCTGTCTTTGTATCTGTAATGACACAGGAACCCGTACATGGATCCAGCGCAAGCTGTGCCGGAGTAATCTCAAGATTCTGAATCTTTCCACGCAGGAAGTCAAATGCACTGATGCTTCCCTTTTCCAATGCCGCCACCTGAGCTTCGTCATAGGCAAGAACACCCTGATCATAAAGGATGAGACACAACTGGGTTCCGCCGATCAGATCATCGTGTATCATATATTTATAGATCCGTTTGGAAAATCCCTGATCTGTTTTTAAAGATTCCAGAATATAATTGACCAGTGCGTCATATATTTCAGAAGAATCCGAATATTTTTCATTGACCGTAAATTTCGTAATATCGATCCAGTTTCTTTCAATCGCATGATACAGATATTCTTTCAGACTGATCGTGTTATTTTTCCATGCCGTATACGTTTCATCACTGGTATCAATACTGTCAGAAAGCAGTACCTGATCCGCTGAGAGCATTGTAACGATATAACTCAGATACGCCTGCGTCTCTTCATCCAGATCTTTGTATATGGTCGGTTTGTCTGATGAAAGCTGTATCTGGACAGATGACAGCACCTGCTCCTGTTTAGTCAAAAATTTCTGATGTACTTTCATTTCCGTTGCTGTTGCATCATCACCCGCAAATGCATCAATATCGATGACATTATTATTGATCAATGCAAAGTATACATCATAAATTGGTATTTTTATGTCGGAAGCTGTACTATTCTCTGAGGCAACATAATCTTTTGCATTGATGATCTTGGAATACACGATTCCTGCTATCTCCTGCTCTAACAGATCATAAACCGCTTCCTGCAGATTTTTGTCAATTGAAAGATATACATCATTTCCTGCAGACGGATTGACTGTATCCGTAGTTTCAATCACTTTTCCCAGATTATCGACATATACTGTCTCATATCCCTTCGTACCCTGAAGCTGTAAGTCCATCACTTGTTCGATACCGGATTTTCCAACCACATCTGTCTTGGTGTAATTATCACTTTCCGCTGAAAGACTGTCATACTCTTCTTCTGAGATCTTACCGGTGTAGCCGATAATATGCGCAAAATATTCACTATCCACATATTTACGGACAGTATCCTCCGAGATTTCCATTCCTTGTAAGCTTGTCGCATTCTCACTTACATAGGCAACGGTTTCATCACTTACATCCGTCGCGATCGTTGTCGCAATATATTTCTGATAACTGTTTTCCGACATGGCATACCGGATGACCAGTATCCGGTATAAATCTTCTTTTGCATATGCATCTTCCGATAATGCAAACCCTTTTTCTCTGCAAAGGTAGGCAACGACCTGATCCGGTGTTGCCTCCGCTTCATTGTAGCCAAGCTTCTTGTTATACTTTAATTCATCAATCCCGTTATGTCCGTAAACATCTGCCAGAAAACGAAGCAATGTCTTTCCGTCCACCGTAAAGGAATACGTTCCGTCATCGTTTAATACAATGTTGAAATCATTCTGGATCGGATCATTGTTTTTATCCAGCACTTTTAAGACAGAAGCGATCTCTTCATTAATAGCTTCATTTTTTTCTTTCAGAGAATCATAACTTCCATTATCTTCGATCGTTACCGAGTATGCAAGTTCATTGTATGCCAAAAGCGCTCCATTGCGGTCATAAATGTTTCCGCGCGTACTCGGAAGCACTTTTTCTCTTTTGATCTTCAAGGTATAATTCTGCTGATACTCTTCTCCATTTATAATCTGCAGTGAGAACAGGCGTTCAAGCAAAATAACAAACAACAAGACCATGACTGCTGAAAGAACAAACAGTCTTGACTTAAAGAAATTTTTCAGAAACTCTTTCAAATTCTCAAACAAACTTTGCCTCACTCCTTTTTTCAGATTTTTCCAGCCACTGATTGATCTTTAGTATGAGCCAGTATAACAGAATAGTGACTAAGAGCGTATAAACAAGCTCCGGTACCATAAGATGCAGAAAATAGTAACCAAAATCAAACTGCCTGCGAAACAGAAATCGAAAAAAATAAATACACAGATTACATGCAAGATCACTCGCCGAGATTAAAAGCATTGGAAGTTTTATGTCGTCCTGAAAAAAGATGGCACGGAAAAATCCATTCACATAACCGACATACATATAAAGCAGCGCATAAAATCCCAGAACATCTCCAAAAAACAGATCGATCAGCAATCCGGAAAAAAAACCGATAAACATTCCTTCTTTCTTTCCGCGCATGAATCCAAAAGAGGAAACTGCCACGATCAGCAGATTCGGCGATATGGACGCAAACGAGAGCGCCTGAAAAACCGTCGTCTGCAGTAAAAAACATATCATAATAATTACGGTTACAACTACCTTACGTCTCATAAATTACCTCTTGTCTGTCCTTGCTGCTTTATTGTCCCGAAAGTTCTCCGGAAACATCTTCTTTTTTATCCAGGATCACTAAAACCTCCTGAATATGTTCAAAATCAACCACTGGTGTGATAGTACCTGATTTTGTAAGATTATTAGAATCCACAGAAACATCTTTGATATATCCGATCAGGATTCCCTGCAGATATTTGTCACTGATATAAGAAGTCACGATCTGGTCACCTGCCTGCACCTGATTATCGGTATCTTTCAGACCACTCAGTTCGATTTCCTGATTTTCATTCATCATCTGCAGATTTCCCCGTATAATGCAGTTATCCGATGTCGCAAGATCCATTCCGCTGACACTGCTCGTATCATCGATGATTGATTTTACTTTCGCATAATTCGGAGCTACTTCCGTCACGATACCGACCAGTCCGCTTCCTGCGATCACATTCATATCTTTTTCAATTCCATCATTCGATCCCTTATCAATGATAAACGTATTAAACCAATTTCCGGAATCCTTGCCGATCACATTTGCGGCGACTTTTTTATACCCCGGATATTTATCGTCCAGTTCAAGGAGCGCACGATAATTATCCAGATCGTACTGCTCTAGCTTTATCGTGTTTAATTCCGCAGTCAGTTCATCGACCTGCGCCTGCAGTTCTTCGTTCTTTTGCATGACATCATTTAAGTTTTTCAGATTGTCCGCCTTTTCTGACATCCAGCCGCCGACCGCATTGATCCCTTTCTGCATCGGTACAAACACATATCCGGCAACCGCGTTTAACGGACCGCCGGACAGATTAAATGTAAAACTAAGGAACATGACGGTGACGCACAGCACGGTCATGCCAAGCAGGATATATTTTGTCGGTAATGTAAATTGTGGTTTACGTTTTATGCGCCTCATGTTCTACCTCTGTTATTTATAGTTCTTGGTTTTTAAGCTAAATGCAAGATGCTTGTATTTTTCATCGGAAACAATCTTTACAAGTCCTCTTACTACACTTTCTTCCGGCTCATCACAGCGGTTCACACGGATATTAGTGATCTGCGTGAACAGATCATCAAGCTGTCTGATCTGGGAAGCACCTCCGGTGATATAGATACCGGAATGGATAATATCCTTTGCCAGTTCCGGCGGAGTTTTTTCCAGAATCATCTTTATGGAATTGCAGATGGAACTGAGATTGTCCTTGATCGCTTCATATACGATCTGTGCGGAAATCTCCATTTCAATCGGGAGCCCGCTCACAACATCACGCCCTACAATGACCATTGTATCACTGCTTCCGGCAACACCTGCGCCAAGCTCTTCTTTCAACTGCTTTGCGGTCTTCTGTCCGATGACCAGATTAAAATTTTTCTTGATGTAGCTGATGATGGACTCATCCAGCCGGTTTCCGCCAAAATGCAAAAGATCACTGAGTACCAATCCGCCGAGTGAAATAACGGAAATCTCTGTGGTATCTGCTCCGATATCCACAACCATGATACCGGTTGGTTCATTGACATCCAGTCCAAGTCCGACTGCATCTGCGATCGGCTTTTCACAGAGCAATACATTTTTCGGTTTCATCTTACTCTTAAAAAACATATCAAAGAATGCTTTTTTCTCTACCTCTGTAATATCCGTCGGTACCGCAACAATATACTCTGCTCCGTGTGTTTTTCCCTTTGCGTTCTTTTCGATGAACTCAAAGATCATAGTCTGCATATTATTGAAATCCGCAATAACTCCATTCACGATCGGAAAAGTAACGTTGATGGATTCCGGTGCTTTCTCATACATGGCATATGCCGCATCGCCATAGGCATACATCTGGTTTTTATTGATTATCGCAATGGTATTTTTCTCATTTAAGACTTTGCCGGTCGCCTTGCAGTATACTTTCAAATTGCAGGTTCCCAAATCAATTCCATAAACATTGTTATTCATAATAATTTCTGCTCCCTTCAGACCTGTTTGATAAGTCCTTCCTCTCTAAAGCTGTAATATCTGTTATCACCAATGATAATGTGATCGGATAAACGAATTCCGAGCAGTGCTCCGCACAGCCGGATGCGCTCTGTGACATCCTCATCCTGTCTGCTTGGCAGCGGCGACCCGCTTGGATGATTGTGCAGTAAAATGATCTGAACCGCTCCCCTCCTTAATGCGGCGAGAAAAACTTCCCGCGGCGAAGTAAGCGATGCATTCACTGTTCCTACGGATATCACTTCATCGCCGATCAGGGCACATTTGGCATCGAACATGCAGACCATAAGCTTTTCTTTCGGCTCATGCCGCAGTTCTTCCATATAATACCCCGCCACGGATGCGGCATCGGTCAACTTCAACTGATCTTTGCGGTCAGCTTTTGCAAGACGCTTAGACAACTCTGCCATGCATTTTAACTGCACCGCTTTTACATTTCCGATCCCCGGGATCTCCATCAGTTCCTGAAAGTTCATACGGTACAGATTTAAAATACCGCCCTGTTCGCAGTTTAAGATCTTTCGGGCAAGCGTCACAGAAGAAATTCCCTTGGTTCCGGTACGTAAAAGAACGGCTATCAACTCCGCATCGGAGAGCACCTCCGCTCCATACCGGCTGCATTTCTCATACGGTTTCTCGGTTTCCGGTAAATTTTTCATCATTGTGTCTGGATACATAACGTCCTTTCCGCTCTCTCTTTGGCATGAAAGGCATATTTATAATATTAACACAACAAATCTCTATTAACAAGATTCTGTTCATAAAGTTTTTGCAATGACATCAAAATGCCGAGTTTGGCATGATACCAGGTCAGACCTCCCTGAAAATATACCACATACGGCGGCTTGAGCGGCCCGTCTGCGCTTAGTTCAATGGAAGACCCCTGCACAAAAGCGCCTGCCGCCATGATAACCTTGCTGTCGTAGCCCGGCATATCCCACGGTTCCGGTGTCACATAGCTGTCTACCGGTGCCGCCGCCTGTATTCCTTCACAGAATGCGATCAATCTCTCCGGCGAATTTAAGGTAACTGCCTGAATGATATCGTGGCGGCTCTCGGTTCCATTCGGAATGACAGAAAATCCCAGACGCTCATAGATATTTGCCGCAAATACAGCACCTTTTAACGCACCGCCGACAACAGTCGGTGCCTGAAAAAATCCCTGATAAAAAGACTGGATCACGCCAAGCGAAGCACCGACCTCTTTTCCCAGTCCCGGTGAGGTAAGACGATATGCAGCATTTTCCACACACTCTTTTTTACCGACAATATAGCCCCCAATCGGAGCCAGACCACCACCCGGATTTTTGATCAGGGAACCGACGATCATATCCGCCCCGACTTCGAGCGGTTCTTTTTCTTCCACAAATTCACCGTAACAGTTATCCACCATGCAGATCACATCCGGTTTAATCCCCTTAATAAAGGAAATCAATTCTCCGATTTTTGCAACAGAAAGTGTCGGTCTAGTCTGATAGCCTTTTGAACGCTGGATCGTTACAAGCTTTGTTTTTTCATTGATCGCATTTTTAATCCCCTCAAAATCAAATCCACCATCAGAAAGCAGATCCACCTGTTTATAGGTAACTCCATACTCTGCGAGTGAGCCTTTGGAAGGACGGATACCGATCACTTCCTCTAAGGTATCGTATGGTTTTCCGACCGGAGAAAGCAGTTCGTCACCCGGTCTTAAATTTGACATGAGAGCCAGTGCCAGCGCATGTGTACCGCAGGTGATCTGCGGACGTACCAGTGCATCTTCCCCGTGAAAGCAGTCGGCATAGACCTGTTCTAAGGTATCTCTGCCCAGATCACTATATCCGTAACCGCTTGAGATATTAAAACATTCTGCACTCACTCGGTTTTTCTGCAAGGCGCGGATCACTTTCATCTGATTGTATTCCACTGTGGCATCAATCGCTTCAAAACGCTCCTTTAAGGAATCTTCGATCTTTTTGCCAAATGCATAGACTTCTTTTGAGATTCCAAGTGATTCATACTGTTTTTCCAATAACTGTTCGTTCATTTTATCCCTCTTAACTAATAATTTGTTTTTCCTGTAAAATCTGTTTCATATAAGTCAGGATCGCTGCGTTATCATATGCAAAATCCGGCTTATTGACCCAGATGACGTCATTTTCCCGCTTAAACCAGGTAAGCTGTCTTTTCGCAAAATGCCTGGTGTCCCGTTTTAAAATATAGACGGCTTCCTCATAAGAAATCTCTTTGTCCAGATAACTTAAAATCTCCTTATAACCAAGCCCCTGCATAGAAACCAGTTCTTTTCCGTAACCCATTTCCTTTAAACGCACAACTTCGTCAACCAGACCCTGTTTTAGCATACCATCCACTCTGCGGTCTATTTTTTCGTAAATTTTCGCCCGTTCGTCATTTAAAACAAAATACGCAAAATTGTACGGAGACTGTTTTTGTTTTTCCCGTTCATTATGCTCGGAGATCTTTTCTCCGGACAGATGATGATATTCGAGCGCGCGGATCACACGTTTTTTGTTATTCGCATGAATCTCTGCTGCTGCTTTTTCATCTACCCCTTTTAACATATCATGTAAAAAGGAAACACCTTTTTCTTCTGCCAGTTTTTCTAATTCTTCACGATACGCCTCATCACATTCCTGTTCTGAAAAATCAATATCCTTTAAAATTGCCTGAATATAAAACCCGGTTCCGCCAACCAGTATCGGAATCTGTCCCTTCTGATAGATCTCTTCTAAATACCGTTTGGCATACAACTGAAATTTCACCACATGAAAGTCCTCATCCGGTAAAAATTCATCGACTAGATAATGGTCTACTCCCTGCATTTCTTCTTTCGTGATTTTTGCCGAACCAATATCCATATAACGGTATACCTGGATCGAATCCGCAGAAATCACGGCACCGCCGATCTGTTTTGCCAGTTCGACGGACAATTCACTTTTTCCAACTGCCGTAGGACCGGCAAGTACAATTAATGGTCGTTTCATTTTTGTTTTCCTAAACTATACGTTTGAATTTTTTCTCAATCTCATATTTCGACATAGAAATGATCGTTGGTCTTCCATGCGGACAGTTGTATGGATTTTCCAGTTTCATAAGATCATCAAAAAGCTGTTCCATCTCTTCTTTTGTAATCTTCTGATTTCCCTTGATCGCCGCTTTACAGGACATAGTGGCAACCCGGTGAAGTATGATATCCGGTGTCAGTTTCCCGCTTACTTTTTCCAAATCACCTAACATTTCCATAAATAACTGTCTTACGTCCACGCCGAAGATATTCGCCGGAACAGCACATACAGCATACTCTCTTCCGCCAAAATGTTCAACCTTATATCCCAGTTTTTCAAACTCATTTAAATATTTCTTAAGAATTTCCTCTTCCGGCATCGTCAGTGACAGAATAGTGGGCGGACTTAACTGCTGCGAAGAAAATTCTTTTGTCTTTAACGTCGCCATCGTTTTTTCATACAGCACTTTCTCATGTGCCGCATGCTGATCAATGATAAAAAGCTTGTCCTCAAATTCGATCAGCCAGTAAGTGTCGAAAAGCTGTCCGATGATCTTGCGTCTGGCTTTGGTATCTTCCTGTAAAAACTGTGCACCGTAGGCAACATCCTCCGCAAGTGTCATCTGATGTGATACTTGTGCTACTGCTGCCGCTTCAGCCTCACCTGCCGCTTTATTTTCCAGAACCGGTGCTTCCTTTGAAACAGGCATATCCTTTGAGACAACCGGATGTGTGTTTGATTCCTGCACAACTTTCGGTATCGGCTTTTGCGGCGGTGTGACGGATTTGGGCTGCTTTGGCATGCGATTCTTTTCAAACGGTTCCGGCGCATGTTGTAATACAACCGGTTTTACCGGAGCTTTTTCCTCCGCCACCGGTACCTTTGGAATCAGATCTCTGTGATACAGCGCCTGTTCCAACGTTTCACGCAGACAGTCATAGACCGCTTCCCCATTCTGAAACCGAAGCTCCATCTTCGCCGGATGTACATTGACATCCAAAAGCTGTCCGTCTATCTCCAGATACAATACCGTAAATGGATACTGGTGCAGCATCATAAAATTTTTATACGCATCTTCAATCCCCTTTGAGATCACGCGGCTCTTAATATATCTTCCATTGATAAAGTAATTCTCAAAATTACGGTTTCCGCGTGTGACGACTGGCTTTCCGATGAAACCACGGATACGCAATTCTTCATTTCCACCATTGATATCCATCAGAGCTGCCGTGATATCCCGTCCATAAATGTGATAAATGATCTCCTTAATATTGCCGTTTCCTGAGGTCTGAAGTTTTGTCTGGTTATTCGATATGAATTTAAACGCAACATCCGGATGAGAAAGCGCCATCCGCTCCATCAGACCGCTGATATACGAGCCTTCGGTCTGCGCCGTCTTTAAAAATTTCCTGCGAGCAGGCGTATTGTAAAAAATGTTGCGGATCAAAAAAGTTGTTCCATCCGGCGCTCCGATCTCTTCTACGGATTTTTCCTTGGAGCCTTCGATCATATAACGCACACCCATCAGTGCACCTGCCGGCTTTGTGATGAGTTCCACTTGCGCAACTGCTGCAATACTGGATAACGCTTCACCCCGAAAGCCGAGTGAAGATACGTTAAGCAGATCTTCCACTGAGCGGATCTTACTCGTAGAATGACGCAAAAACGCGAGTGGAATCTGATCTTTTTCAATTCCGCATCCGTTATCTGTGATTCGTATAAAGCTGATGCCGCCGTCTTTGATCTCTACCGTGATCACATTTGCTCCAGCATCCAGTGCATTTTCTACCAGCTCCTTGACCACAGAGGACGGACGTTCGATCACTTCTCCGGCTGCGATCTTATCGATCGTTTCCTGTGTGAGCAGTTCAATTTTCGGCATCGCTTTTTCCTCCTTTTACCAGCGGTTTTTTATTTTGTGCTGTAACTCATATAATTTATTCAGTGCATCGATCGGTGTGAGGTTTCCAAGATCGAGGTTTTTTAATTCTTCGAGAATATCGTCATCTTTTACGGTGTCAAATAAGGAAATCTGCTCCAAATCCACCTCATCCAGTTTTGCTTTCTTTTTCCGGGCAGGTGTACGATCCACCGGAATATTTTTTACGGTCTCACTGATATCATTTGCGATCAGTTCCTCAACGATCTGTTTTGCGCGTTCAATGACCGAATCCGGCACCCCGGCAAGTTTCGCGACCTGGATTCCATAGCTCTTATCCGCACCACCCTGTACGATCTTTCTTAAAAATACGATGTCATCCCCGTTCTCTTTTACTGCAATACAGTAATTATGTACGTTATCCAGTTTTCCCTCAAGTTCGGTCAGTTCATGATAATGTGTCGCAAACAATGTCTTTGCGCCGAGCAGCTTCGGATTGCTGATATGTTCCACGACTGCCCATGCGATACTTAATCCGTCAAAGGTACTGGTTCCACGCCCAATTTCGTCTAAGACCAGAAGGCTGTTTGACGTTGCATTTCTTAAAATATTCGCAACCTCAGTCATTTCCACCATAAATGTGCTCTGGCCGCTTGCCAAATCATCCGATGCTCCGACACGGGTAAATATACGATCCACAATCCCGATCTTTGCCGATTTCGCCGGAACAAAGCTTCCGATCTGTGCCATCAGAACGATCAGCGCTGTCTGTCTCATATAAGTAGATTTTCCTGCCATGTTCGGACCGGTGATGATGGCGATCCGGTTTTTGCTGTTGTCGAGATAAGTATCATTTGCAATGAACATGTCGTTGTTTATCATTTTCTCCACGACCGGATGTCTGCCGTCTTTAATATCGATCGTTCCGTTTTCATTTAACCTCGGACGGCAGTAATTATTCTGCTCCGCCACCACGGCAAGCGATGCAAATACATCCAGTTTTGCCACGGCTTTTGCTGTTTTTTGAATCCTTACGACTTCCGCCGCGATCCTATCACGAATCTCACGAAACAGCTCATATTCCAACTGTACCAGACGATCTTCCGCTCCGAGGATTGTATCCTCCATCTCTTTTAATTCCGGTGTGATATAACGTTCCGCATTCGTAAGCGTCTGCTTGCGCATATAATAATCCGGCACGAGATTCTTATAGGAATTTGTCACTTCCAGATAATAGCCAAATACTTTGTTATATTTGATTTTCAAATTTTTGATTCCAGTTTTTTCCCGTTCTTTTGCCTCAAGATCGGCAAGCCAGGATTTTCCATCCGTCTTTGCTTTTCGCAGACGGTCTACTTCTTCGTTATAACCCTCTTTTAAAATACCGCCTTCCCGTACGGTAAGCGGCGGTTCTTCATCGATCGCCGCATCAATCAGTTCGAATATATCATCCAGCGTATCCAGATTCTCATAAAGTGACCTTAATTCCTCTGATGTAAAATCTCCGACCAGTGTACGGATTGGCGAAAGCATCCGTATGGAATTTTTAAACGAGATCAGATCTCTCGGACTCGCAGTCTGATACGTCACGCGCGTTACAAGACGTTCTAAATCATAAACCGGATTTAAATATTCACGGATCTCCTCTCTGGTGATCGCATTTTTATTCAGTTCACCGACCGCATCATAGCGCGCCTCGATCTCTGCCCGGTCAATCAGCGGCTGTTCAACAAACGAACGCAGCATGCGCGCACCCATTGCTGTTCTTGTTTTATCCAGCACCCAGAGCAGTGAACCGCGTTTTTGTTTTTCCCGCAATGTCTCCACCAGTTCCAGGTTTCTTC
>CAYMCM010000035.1:0-24828 GCA_964388945.1 uncultured Roseburia sp. | reverse complement strand
CCCATGAAATCATCCTGTGCATGATCTAAAAGCCACAGATATTTTTCCAGAATCTCCTCATGTGTACCAACAAATGTAGCATTTCCTTCTTTTCTCTGGTCTGTAAAGTCTTCAGCCGGGATGACCGGTGCCATACTGTTCCACGATGGGAGACAAGTCCAACTGTCCGCAAAAGTAAACTCAAACGGTGTGATGCCGGCTTCTTCCAACTTTGTCACAACATCCTGAAATTCACTCCAGGTCTTCGGCACTTTCACGCCCGCCTGTGCAAAAAGATCTTCATTATATAAAACACCGGATGCATTCGTTGCGTATGGTACGCCGTAAGCCGCCTGTTCTTTATCCACATTTACATCATAGAGCATCTCAAGATATGCATCCTGTACTTCCGAGATAAAATCTTCCCCGCTTAAATCGAGCAGTACGCCCGCACTCTGAAGCTCTGTATAATTTGAATCACCGCCCATTGCGATAAGTTCCGGTATATCATTCTTAGTCAGTCTTGTCTTTAAGACCGTTGCTGCGTCTGCCTCTGATGTGAGCGTGATCTTGATATCCGGATTTTTCTCCATAAAACCATCGATCATTTGCTGCAGAGCATCCGCATTTTCTGTTTTAGTGGAAAATAATTCGAGTTCCACTTCTCCGCCATCCTTCTTCGAAGTCTGTTCCGTTCCGCTCTCACCGCCGGATGAACTTCCGGATGAGCTGCCGCATCCAGCTAACATGCTTCCTGTCATTACTGCGATCAATCCTAATGCTAAAGTCTTTTTCCTTTTCATATAAAATCCCTCCTGTTTTGTGATAGTGTTGCGTAACACCTTTCCCTTACAATGCATATCTTACCATGATGTCCTCCATACGGCAATAGGTGTTGTGTAACACCTATTATTTTCACAACAAAAAGAGATGTTTTATGTGCATTTTGCACAATAAAACATCTCTTTTCTATTTCTTATTTTCCGCCCTATCAACCAACTGCTTTTATGTCAGCTTCTTCACACTTTCCCGGATCACCAGCTTAACCGGCAGATGAATATTGGATTCTTCACATTTTTCTCCCTTGATCAGCTTATGCAGCATTTCAAACGCATAACGGGCTTTGTCTGCCACTACCTGCTGCACCGTTGTAAGCATCGGTCTGCAGTGTTCCGCGAAAACATTATCATCGAACCCCACGATGGAAATGTCTTCCGGAACACGAATGCCCTGCGTCTGAAAAATATTTACCGCATCACTCGCATAAAAATCAGATGCAAAGAAAAGTGCCGTATACTCCGAAATCCGCTCCTGTGAAAATTCCCACAGTCTGGTGTGTCTGGTCTGCTTCCTGAAACTGATCGGAACGTAATCCTTCTCCCGAAATTGTATCCCATTTTCTTCCAGTGCTTTTTGATACCCCTTTAATCTTTCACGATCTACCCCCACAGGCTTTGTTTCGTCCGCCAGAAACGCAATATGACGATGCCCCTGCCGTATCAGATAATTCGTCATCATATATCCTCCGCCGAAATCATCAAGCCCTACATTATAGCAGTCCTCCTCCTCGTTCTCAAAATAGGAATCGATCAAAACGACCGGCAGTTCCATCTGCTGCCGGATCTTGCGCACCTCATCCGGTCTGCACCCAAGCGCCACCAGTCCTTCGATGTTCCATGAAGACGCAAGGCGCACTGTCTCCTCAATACTCCCCGCCATATATAACATCATATAATAGCCATGCTCTCTTATCTCTTTTTCAAGAGCACCGACAATCGTTCCGTAAAACGGATCGGACAGCGCATTGTTCTCGGTTCTGCGGTCATAATTCATAATAACACCTATGATCCTTGATCCGTAATTTGCCAGAACACGCGCGCCCATGTTGGAAACATAATTTGATCTGTCAATGACATCCTGAACTTTTTTCAAGGTTTCCTTCGACATCTTTTTTGTTCTTCCATGCAGGACATTTGCCACAGTTGTCGGACTCACTCCCGCAATTTCCGCCATATCTTTGATCGTTATCATATTCCACCCGCTTTTCTTAAGTTAGACACCGTCATTCTCCCGGCTTAAATTCCGATACTGTACCGGCGTCATCTCCATGTTCTTTTTGAACACCCGGTTAAAATGCTCAACGTTCTGATATCCCACCGCATACGAAATGTTCTCAACCGTCATGTTGCCATTTTTCAAAAGACTCTTTGCGCGTTTCATACGGATACCTGCCACATGTTCCCCGAATGTCTTACCCGACCGATCCTTGATGTATTTAGAAATGTACGGCTCCGATAAGTGAAACTGCTCTGCCATATCTTCCAATGTCACAGTCTGATAATTTGTCTGAATAAAGTTTAACATAGAAACCAGTCTGTCGTCTTCACATTTTTCATCATTTTTTACCTGCGGTAATTTATTCACAGCCACTGTCAGCGCATGGATCGATGCCTTGATGATATCTTCATTCACGCCCGCTCCCCAATACATTTTTCCATCACAGGTGATCCCGACATAGGACATCGCTTTCGAAGAAGATCCGTGTGAAAGCGCATGCTCCTCATAAACGGACAGTTCATAACTGATTCCGAAAAATTGCTTTAAAATGTTGCTCACCGCATCCAGACGTCCATTTCCATTGGCATCCACGATCGTCTTTTTCTCCCCACGACAGATCGTTGCTTCCGCCATAATGCCGTCATTTTGTTTAAAATGGCATTCGCTGATATGAAAATACGGCGTATGGTTCATATAGTTTTCTTCAAAGATCTCATATACCCACTGCGGAGACAGCTCCTTGTGTTCTTCATCGGACACCTGCTTCACCGCATAACCGACTTCCTCGCGCATTTTTTCCGGCAGTGAAATACTGAAATTTTGTTTTAAGATATAACTGATGCCGCCCTTGCCGGACTGACTGTTAATACGGATGACATCCGAATCGTAAGTGCGTCCCACATCCACCGGATCGATCGGCAGATACGGCACTGTCCATTTTTCAGCCTTTTCCTCCTCTCTGCACGCCATTCCCTTTGCAATAGCATCCTGATGGGAACCGGAAAATGCCGTGAACACCAAATCTCCGGCATACGGCTGACGCTCATAGACATGCATTCCGGTCAGTCTCTCATAGGTTTCCCGGATCTTCGGCATATCGGAAAAATCCAGTTTCGGATCAATCCCGTGAGAAAACATATTCATTGCGATCGTGATAATATCGACATTTCCGGTACGCTCCCCATTTCCGAACAAAGTTCCCTCAATACGATCTGCTCCCGCTAACATACCAAGCTCTGCGTCCGCAACTCCACAACCCCTGTCATTATGCGGATGCAGGCTTAAAACAACATGATCACGATATTTCAGATTTTTGCTGACGTACTCGATCTGCGTCGCAAACACGTGCGGCATTGCCGTCTCTACCGTGGCCGGGATATTGATGATCGCCTTGTTTTCTGCTGTCGGTTTCCAAACCTCAAGTACCGCATTACATACCTCTACCGCATAATCTACTTCTGTCCCATGAAAGCTTTCCGGGCTGTATTCGAATGAGAAGTCCCCCTCTGTCTCATCCGCCAGCTTCTTTAACAGCTTCGCACCGTCCACCGCAAGCTGCTTAATCTGCGCTTTATCCTTTTTAAATACCTGCTCTCTTTGTGCTACCGAAGTAGAATTGTACAGATGTATGACCGCATGCGGCGCACCCTTCACCGCCTCAAACGTCTTTTTGATGATATGTTCTCTCGCCTGTGTCAGCACCTGAACAGTCACATCATCCGGTATCATATCACGCTCGATCAATGCCCGCATAAAATCAAATTCTGTCTCGGAAGCAGCCGGAAATCCCACTTCGATCTCTTTAAACCCAATCTTTACGAGCATCTGGAAAAACTCCAGTTTTTCTTCTAAGCTCATCGGTTCGATCAATGCCTGATTGCCATCCCGAAGATCCACCGAGCACCAGATCGGCGGCGCATCCACATAATCTTTTTTCACCCAGTCATATTCGCACACCGGCGGCATAAAATACTGTCTCATATACTTGTTTGCATTCTTCATTTTTTAACCTCCATACCATGTTATTCGTTTTGGGCGGCAAAGATGGATTCGCTGTGCAACTCCGGTCTGTATAAAGAATCCGCCCCTATATCCTTTCAAAGATCATAGAGACGGAAGAAAATTTCTTTCGCGGTACCACTCTATTTCATGTAACACATGCACTCATCCGGCACAAACATGCCCTGCCCTGCTAACGGTGGGTATCCGTCACGACCTATTTCCTTTTGCGATGAGGCTTGCATCCATCACGCAAAACTGGTTCAGCCGGAAGCTCGAAGGCGAGTTCGCCGTTTTGTTCTCACTGTCTTGCACCTGCCGACAGCTCTCTGCAAAAAACGCATGCGGTTACTATTCCTTTTCACAGCCTTTTATGATTCTATATCCTATCACAGTATATTTAAAAAATGAATGGTTAAATTTAATCATTTTTATTGATTCATTTTGTTATCTAAATTCCAAATAAAAAAGACCATAAAGAGAATCCATCTTCTCCTTACAGCCCAGTCATCTGTTCCGTAGCTCCTATTTACTTTTTTCTTTTGTGCTTTTGTCAGATGACAGGTGCTATGACGCGTCACGGTCTTTTTTCTCCGTCTTCGCCATGTAATCGATCATTCTGTCTACCAGTGTTTTTTCGCTGCGGTTCTGCCTTGTCTGCGGATATTCTGCCGCTGTTTTCACATTTTTCATTGCAAAATCCTCCTTTCCATGTATTTCTTTAATATAATATCACGAATGAGGATTTTTGCCAATGAATCCAAACTATTTTCTCCGTTTTTTCACTTTTTATTTTTACTATTTTGTCCATATTGAATAAGTTCTATTCTTTATTTTTTATATTTCTTTTGATTTTTGTGCACTTTTAATATATTTTTAGTTTGTGCAATCTGTACACACCATTATTTAGCATTTTTCTATATCCCATTGTCTTTTTCTTATTTTAATTTATTATACTCTTCCTCTGATACTGGCTCACACCACTCATTAGCGCTATCAACACCCGGAACCTCAATCGCCAGATGGGAAAACCACTCATTCAAAGCCGCTCCATGCCAGTGCTTAACCCCTGCCGGAACATTAACGCAGTCACCTGGCTTCATTTCTACCGCTTCCTTGCCTTCTTCCTGATAAAATCCCCGTCCTGCTACACATACTAAAATCTGTCCGCCGCCGCTTTTTGCATGATGAATATGCCAGTTGTTTCTGCATCCGGGTTCAAAGGTTACATTGAAAATCCCAACCTGACTTGTGGATATCGGAGCAAGATAGCTTTGTCCCACAAAATATTGTGCAAATGCGTCGTTTGGCTGTCCAATCGGAAATACCATAGATTTTGCGTGTGCTCTCATAGCTTCATCTTCATAAATATGTTTTACCCACGCTTCGATTTCCTGCTTTGCAGCCTTGCCAAATACTTCGCCTTCCTCTATCATTGCACCTTCCGCTGATAGCTTAAGCGCACTTACCGTATTTCCAAATCCACTTCCACCGGAAGTCGCAAACAATACGATTTTTTTACCCAAAAAGTCATAGCTCTCCAAAAAGGTGTTGATAATTGTAGGTGCTACATACCACCAGATCGGAAATCCTAAAATAATCTCATCATACTTATCAATATGGGCATCCGTATCCGTTATTTCCGGTCGATATTTTTTATCATTCATCTCCACACTGCTTCTGGAGTTTTTATCCATCCAGTTTAAATCAGCCTTTGAATATGGTTGTTTCGGTTTGATCTCATACAGATCCGCTTCTGCTGCTGATGCAATCATCTCTGCTATTTTCTTTGTTGTTCCACTGGCACTAAAATATGCAACTAACTTTTTTCTCATCAGTAATCCTCCTTATCACTATCCTAAAAAATGTGTAAAGTATTTTTTCCTTGATACTTTACACATTTATTATATTCTACAATTCCAGTCCATGTCTAATGCCTATGTTAAATCGTTTTCTATGCCTAAAAAGCATTAATTTCCTCTATGAATTTGTTCATTGCCAATGAATATGGTATATTTCTTCTCCATGCGATCACTGTATTGGCTGTTATTTCAGGATGCAGTCTCCTCTGAACAAGCAGATCCTCTCTCCAATACTGCATAGCACCTCCAATAGAAATTGGATATCCCAGTCCATGAGTTGCCATAACACCGGCATTTGTTCCAAGATTACTGGTAAAAGAAACATGAAGCTTATTAAAATCCTTACCAAACCAGTTTGCAAGCTCACTCTGCACATTCGGTCTTTTGGGGAGAATAAGCGGTTTATCCAAAAGATCCTCTTTTGTAATATGCTCTTTTTCTGTCAATGGATCATCCGGTCTCATTCCTACAACCCAATAGTCACTTCCCATAATCCTGATATAATCTAATTCTTCTGTATTGATAGGCTCTAAAAACAGCCCAATATCCACCAATCCCTGATTCATCATTTCATATATACAATCTGCCGTTGCTGTATGTAACACAATCTGCACCATTGGATATTTTTCTTTATATATTTTACATATTTCCGCTAATGTTTCAACCGCAGTAAACTCACCACACCCGATTGTGATCGTACCCTCCATCAATTCTTCATTAACCTTGAGTTCATCCAGCATTTTTTCTTCTAAGTCAATGATCTCCAACGCTCTTCGCTTTAATAATATCCCAGCCTCCGTAAGTGTAATGCTGCGGTTTCCTCTTATAAAAAGAGTTGTTCCTAATTCCTTTTCCAATGCTGCAAGCTGTCTTGAAAGTGTAGGCTGCGTAATATTCAGTTGTTCTGCGGCTCTTGTGAAGTTCTGTTCCTTCGCCACTGTCAAAAAATATCGCAATATTCTAATGTCCATCTGCATACACTCCTGTTATAGAATGAAAAACTTTTTCACCATCTTTTCGTCTTTCATTCTAGCACACTTCCAAGAGCCTGAAAACTGCGAGTTTTGCGCAGATACAAGCAGATACAAGCTTAACGGCTACTCCAGATAGTGTCCTATCTTAAAAATTTCCACCTGACTGGATAACTCTTCTGCGGAAGCAGTCAATTCTCTCGCACCGCTTGCCACACTTTCACTGTTTCCAGTGATATGATTTGCCTGTTCTTCTGAAATTGCTGCAACATGCCCGCAACCTCATCTACCTTTTCTACCTTCTCAAGCATCTGCTGAACAAGATTATTTACTGTATCAATATTCTGGAAAATAGAATCAAAGGTGATCAGTGCATTACCTACAAGATTACTGCTCTTACTGATATTCTCAACACTATCTGCTGCCTGACCTACGGCATCTTTTACCAAAATATTAATTTCAGAAATCAACCGGTCAATATTCTTTACGGACTCTGTACTTGTTTGTGCCAAATGTCCGATTTCTGTTGCTACTACTGCAAATCCTCTTCCTGCTTCTCCTGCTCGCGCAGCCTCAATCGATGCATTTAAGGATAATAAATTTGTTTCCTCTGCAATGCTTCCAATTACACCGGTAATATCCATAATCTCTTCGGAGGCTTTTCCCACCTTATCAATGGCATGCTGCAATTTCACCACAACATTGTTGATATCGCGCATGGCCTGACTGACATTCTGCATATCAGCTTTTCCTTTTTGGGAAACCTTAACAGTCTCTCTTACCTTATCATCCACTTTTACGCCATCTTCTCTGGTATCCGCAACAACCATTGCTAACGTAGTGGCATTTTCTGCAATCTGGAAGCATCATACATCTGTCCTGACACATCATTGCTACTGTCTGCCTGCTCCTGCAACTTACTGGATACTCCATAGATAGCGGAAATCATTCCACGCATGGAAACAACGAATTTCTCCACACATTTACCCATCAATCCAATTTCATCGTTGCTTCCTGTCTTTACCTGAACAGTAAAATCTCCATCTGTCATGGCCTGAATAAGCTTGGTCAGTTCTTTTACCGGCTTAATGGTCACATGTACTACACGTTCAATCAGAATGGTTAAAATAAGTAATGAGATAACTGCAATTACAACAATTATATTTCGGAACTCGTTTACTTCTTTATAAATGGTTGCAGACGGGACATAAGATACTAGAATCCAGTCTGTCCCTTCAATCTCTGCAAAAGCTGTCATATTGTTATTTATTTCTGTCAGACTGTAATCCCATGTCTCAATTCTGTCTGCTACTCCCTGCATAAATGGATCGTCAATATCACGCAATTTCAAAGAAATCAGACTACTGTCACGATGTGCAAGAATCGTGTCATCTTCTGAATTCACCAAAAACGCCTGTTATTCATTCATATAATCTGTAACATTGCCTGACATCCGTCTGCGGATGCATCTACACCCAAAAACAGAGTGTCATTCATATCTGCATTAGCCTCTTCACATGCTGCAATCGCACCAAGTGTCATATTATCATTATTACAGAGAACACAATCCACTGGTGTACCTGTCTTTAAAAATTCTGTATACAGCGTCTGCGCCTGATCTGGATTAAAATTTGCATAATCTTCAAAAACATAATTTATCTTTTTGCCGCTCGTTTCAAATGTTCTTTTCACACCGCCGGTTCTTCCCTTTGTCGCAGAACTTCCACTCGGACCTTTCAGCACAACTACATTCATCTCATCTTTTCCCGCAAGTTGTTCTAATACATATTCCGCCTGATACTGACCTACCATATACTCATCGGATGCCACATAAATAACCTGATCTGCCACTAAAAGATTATCATCCGGTGCATTATTTACAAATACAAGTGGTATGTCTCCTGCTATCTCTTTTATCACATTTACCGTATCCGCAGATACCACACTACACATAATTGCATCATAACCTTCTGAAACAGCTCTTTTCATCTGCTCATCCTGTATCTCAATAGAATTATCTGCGAATTCCACATCCAACTGAATGCCTAATTCTGCTGCTTTACTCTTTGCCATATCTGCCCATGTTTCATAGTATTCTCCACCCTCTATCACAGAAAAAAATATTCTTATGTTACCACTTTCACTTTTGCTTGCCGATTGGCAACCGCCTAAGATACATATCATAAGCATCATTACTGCAAACAATACTCCCAAATTCTTATTCATGTCTTTTCTCCTTCTGTGAATAAATCTGTGTATTACTAATTTTTATCATCATAAAATTTTTTTGCGTGTTTTTCCACCTATTATTTTACAATTTTACACTTAATATCTAAAAATATTGCACCTTTTTCTGAATAAATTGGGAATAATATAAGACCGTATATTTGCATTACTGCCAATCTCAAAAAAAGGAGTATACTATTGCGAAAAATGGGCAAAAAAATCTGCGCAATAAAATTATTGCGCAGATGCTGCCTTACCGGCTACTCCAGATAGTGTCCTGTCGGAGATGTATTATACTGTTTTTTGATCTCGATCATAACGGAACCATCCGCCTGTGTTTCCTCGGAAAGAATCTTGTACTGTGTCTTATTTTTATTAAGCTGTTCTTTGTACCTCTTCACTTCTTCGTTCACAAGTCTTACCGCATAATCATGTCCGACATCTTCCTTCAATAAAAAATGTAAGGTCTGTGTAATACAAGCTGCTTTTACTCTTTTCATATCATCTACCTGCCTTTATTTCTAAAATAATAAGTTTATACCAGATATTTTAACTGAAAAAAGTCTTTTTTGTAAGCAATTTTTTACTTATTTTTGGTTATTTCGTCACTTTTGCCATTGTGTTTCTATGTGTATTTTGGTTATTATTGCTATATTTTATAATTTTCTAGCCCATCACTGTAATCTTGTTTTTATTGACTTTTTTCATAAATGATATGGATACCAGCACTGATACCACTTCTGCGATCAGAAAACTCGTCCACACGAGCCAGGTTCCACATCTGCCAGACACTACCAGGCCAGAAAAAGCATATGCTACCGGAATTACAAACAAAAACTGTCTGCACACGGATATGACCAGTGACTCAAATCCGCTGTCCAATGCCTGAAAAATGCCCTGAAATGCAATATTAGCTCCTGCAAACATATAGCTGATGGAAATGATCCGCATGGCACTGACGCACAGCGCTTTCGTCTCTCCTGACAATCCGAAAATTCCGGCAAACGGCTCTGCAAGCACTTCAATTCCCACAAAACCGATCAGCATAATAGCCCACGTGTAAAGCAAACCATATTTGATTCCATCCTTGACACGCTCCTTATTCTTCATGCCGTGATTAAAGGATACGATTGGCGTGATCGCATCTCTTAATCCAAATGCCGCAAACAGGATGAACTGCTGAATCTTATAATACAATCCGTATGCAGTAACGACATTTTCTCCAATCCGTACAAAGATGACATTTAAAAGATATGTCATAACTGACATCAGTGCCTGTGCAATGATTGCCGCAAATCCGATAGAATAAATGCCTCTAACGATCTGTCCGATCACGGTAGCATACGCTGCTCCCTTTACTCCAAGCTCCGGACAACCGAGCCATCCGTAGATCATGATCGGGTCGAGGATGATATTTATGACTGCTCCCGTTATCTGCGCAATCGTGGAATACATACTTTTTCCGGTTGCCTGCAATACTTTCTCATACAGAGAGAAAAACAAAATTCCAAACGACAGGCAGCAGCAGATTCGCAAATAGTCTGTCGCCATCTGCGCAATCAGCGGATTCTTTGTCTGCGACGCTATATACCATGTTGTACCAAACAAACCGAACAGAAAAAATACCACATAAATGACCGCCATGAGAAATACGCCGTTTCCGGCAGTCTTACTTGCTTTTTCAGTATCTCCCTGTCCCATACTCTTCGCAAGGAGCGCATTCACTCCGACGCCGGTTCCTATCCCGATGGCAACCATAAGCATCTGTACCGGAAATGCAAGTGTCAGCGCATTTAATGCCAGTTCTCCGTTTTCTTTCATATTTGCCACAAACGCACTGTCCACGATGTTGTACACTGCCTGCAGCATCATGGAAATGATCATCGGCACACCCATATTTATCATAAGTTTGTTTACCGGCATCGTTGCCATCTTACTGTCTTTTACCTTCGGCTCACTCATTTTCTGCTATACCTCCTGCTGCTTCTACGATCAATTCTACCGCTTTTTCGATTCCTATAAATCCACTGTCGATACACAGATGGTAATTCTGCCGCTTTCCCCAGTCCTGTTCGGTAAAATACTTATAATTCAGTTTACGTTTCTTATCCTTGTCCGCCAGCCGTTTCTCCGGAGCAACGGCACTTTCGCCATACTGCTTCACAATACGCTCAGCACGAAACTTTTTGTCTGCATACACAAACACATTGAGACAGTCATTCCGTTCCCTTAAAAGATAATCCGCGCATCTTCCAACGATCACACAGGCTCCCTTGTCTGCGATCTCTTCAATCACTTTTTTTTGTGCGATCCAGATCCGGTCAGCATTTGCCAGACCGTCTCTGCCTCTGCAAAGAAACATATACGCCAGACTGCCGGAGTTCGGCGCATACTCACTCTCATCTTCAACAAACTCCTTTGCGTAACCGGTCTCGTCCGCAATTTTTTCGATTAGGTCTTTGTCATAGCATGGAATCCCAAGCCGTTTTGCCACTTCCTTACCGATCGTTCTTCCGCCGCTGCCAAATTCACGGCTGATCGTAATGATCTTTACCATTTTCTTTTCCTCCTTTTGCACCCATTTCCCTCAGTGCCATTACAAAAAAAACGTGTAATCTCCGTAGTAAAAACTACTTTAGATTACACGCATTGATTTTTGCTGGACTTACATCTATTATCGATTACACAATTTCTTTTCAAGCATATTGTATCACAGGTTTCTTTTTTTGGAAGTTTAATTTTTTGGAAAAAATACTCCATAAAAAATTTGCCTTGCCATCTTTCTTATGGTATACTAATTTTTAACAATCAAGAAAAACTGACGGTGTTTTTACATTCGCAGTAAAACTATGAGAAAGAATACGGGGTGTTTTTATGGCTGTAAATGAATCTGCGGAAAATTATCTGGAAACTATATTAATGTTGAGCCAGACGCTTCCGGTCGTTCGTTCCGTAGACATTGCAAACGAACTGAATTTTTCCAAACCGAGCGTCAGTGTTGCTATGAAGAATCTGAGAGAAAAAGGATATATCACAGTGACAGATGCCGGTTTTATTTATCTGACCGATTCCGGGAAAAGCATTGCCGATATGATCTACGAGCGGCATGCTGTGCTTTCTTCCTGGCTGATTTCTCTTGGCGTAGACGAAAAGATCGCTACCGAGGATGCATGCAAAATGGAACATGTCATCAGCAAGGAGAGCTTTCAGGCGATCAAAAAATATGTTTCAGACAAATAATTACGCATTTACTTTTTAAAAAAAGCTGTTTTCTGTCGCATACAGAAAACAGCCTTTTTTTGTAAAGTACCCTATATCGAGCGCACTTCCTCCCGCAACTGCATCATGCCAAACACCAGAAACAGGATTGCGAAAACAATATAGACTGCCAGATACGCACCCAGTCCGTTGTTGTATGTGAATATTTCCGCCAGCCCAGTCACCAGTTTTACAGACAATCCATCCGGATTATCTGCCGCATGTGATACGATGCTTGAACCGCCCAGACATAAAATGATATAACCGAACCACATAACATAAAATCCTATTCTGCCGAAATGCAATACCACCATACCGGATACAAACTTTAAAATAACAACCGCTGCCAGAATCGTGAACAATATCTGAGGTGTTAAAAAACCAAGTTCCAGAACGATCTCTGATCCATCCTGCCTCGGCACGATCACTCCATATATAAACATTTCCACATGATACAATATCCACAAAAGGATCATCTCCGCCATCGAAAACACTGCTGTTGTTCCGAGAAATGCTCCCAAAAACCGCTTTCTGGTACATCCCATTGCTGTCGCTATATTAAACTTCTGGCTATAATACATCATGGATGCGAAAAGTGCCATTATAAAAAATGCTCCCGCCGCAAATACCGTACCAAACGGAAATCCTTCATTTTCTCCGAATGCCCCAAGCAGAATGATTCCAACTACTAAACCAATCACAAACGAGATTAGTTCGACACACAGATCCACGAGTAAATTTCCTTTAAAATATCTAAACCAAGCCACGACAAAATTACTCTTTTTCATCTTTCATCTCTCCTACACACGTATCTCAAATTTGCGTACAACCCGATACTGCAAAACGGCTGACACAACATACACCACCATCGGCACGATCAAAAACAGTGCCTTTGGAATATTCGAGAAAGGAATAAATCCATCCGCTAAAAGGCTTCCCATTACGCCCATCACACCTCCGCATACCGCCATAGTGATCATATACGCCACCATACCGGCTCTTCCGAAGCGTATGCTGAGAACACTGACGATATTACCGACTCCGTTGGCAAGCAGTACACCTGCCACATAGCCGAATACAACCTTGCTGCTTTGTGTATCCAGCCGCCACTGATATTGTCCTGAAGCGCCCGATATGACCTGAAGCACCAATGCCATCAGATACATCAAAACTGCACCTAACCAATTTGTATACTGCATACCAATAAAACTATCTCTTCTTTTTGCTCCCATAGATAAGCACTGCCCCAGATAGACCTGTACCTCAGATACCTGCAGTGCCCCTCCCATAATAGCTCCAAACAAGATCAGATAAAAACTGATCATATCTAACGCACCCATGATTTCTCCGTTTATCAGCCCCAAGAACATTCCATAGATTATGGCACACAATATAAGCACTCCTGTCATCTGTCCGCAAATCCTGGTCCAATAGAAAAAAGTCCTCTTGATTCCTTTCATTTTTTATACCTCCGCGCCGCATAATGCTACAAACAGTTTTTCCAATGTAAGCTTCTGCACAGAAACCGGATACTGTCCATTTAAACTCTCACCTTCATTTAACAGAACCGTAATCCCCATGCTCCGTCCCATGCTCTCTTTGTGATATACATGAAGTCCTGCTGTTGCCGCTTCCACATCTTCCGCCTTACCGCTGACATGATACGCACGCTCAAGCAATTCCTGTGTATTTTCTTTCAACAGAATCTCGCCCTGATCGAGCATGATCACTTCCTCAAAAATATCTGACGCTTCCTCAATGATATGAGTAGAGATCACAAAGGTTCTTCCCGACTTTCCATATTCCCGGAGCAATAGCTTGTAAAACTGGTCGCGTGCCACCACATCCAGTCCTGCGACCGGTTCATCCAAAAATGTATATTCCGCCTCACTCGCCAATGCAATGATGATCGTCACCATAGAAAGCATACCTTTCGAGAGCTTGTTGATCCGCTTCTTTGGCTCCAACCCAAACTTTTCGACCAGTTCCTCTGCCAGTTCTTTGTTCCACTTCGGATAAAAGATCGAAGCTGTAGTCAGATAATCTTTAATTTTTAAATTATTCTGACCAAATCCGCTCATCTGGCTGATCTCTCTGGAAAAGCAGATTCTGTCGATACATTGTTCGTTCTCCCATACTTTTTCACCATCAAGCGTCACAGTTCCGCTGCCAGCCGGATTCTGTGAAGACATGATCGAAAGCAATGTCGTTTTTCCTACGCCGTTTCTTCCGATCAGACCATAGATCTTTCCCGGCTCTAATTCCAGATTTACATTCTTTAAAACTTCTTTTTTACCATACATTTTTCCAACATTTTCACATTTCAGACTTCCCATGAGTTCTCCTCCTGATTTTATTCTCTACTTCTGCTCTGCCGCATCATTCTGTCTGATCATTTCGATCAGTTCTTCTTTCGTGATACCGAGGCTGTCCGCCTCATTCAACAATGAACGTATAAACTTATCCGCAAATTCCTCTTTTCTCTTCTTCATAATAGCCTCCTTTGCCCCTTGCTGGACAAACATTCCGATCCCGCGCTTTTTATACAGAATACCGTCATCCACTAACAAATTGACACCTTTCGCCGCAGTCGCGGGATTGATCGCATAAAGCCTCGCCAGTTCATTTGTACTCGGCACCCGTTCCTCTTCCAACAGGATATCCCGCAAAATATCATTCTCAATCATTTCTCTGATCTGAATATAAATTGATTTTTCCTGCGTTAAAATCTCATTCATGCCACTGCTCCCTTCTGCTTTTTATTTCGTTCATGAACTTCTTTTGTTATTTGGTTGTATGGTTCATTACTTGTGTAACTAACCATACCACTGGTAATGTATTTTGTCAATAGCTATTAAAAATTTCTGCCTGATCTACATACAAAAGGCTGGATAAATAGAAATACAGGCATTGACTACACCGAGCCAATGCCTGCCTTATACAAAACTTTTGACAATTACTGCTTCTTTCTCACTGCAAACCGGAATATATCACTTCCGAAATTCTTCATCTTGCTATGCTCACTTGTTACTCTTTCAATCTCCTTGATCTCATCGTCGGTCAGACAAGTCTTTGATGCCTCGGCAAGTTCAGCAACCCGCTTTTTTCTCCTGCATCCGCACATTGGAACAATCTGCTTCGCCACGCAATAGGATATTGCTACCTGCGACATGCTAAAACCGTGGTTTCTTCCGATTTTTTCCATTACTTCATAAATCGGCACAAAGTTCTTTGCTTTCCTATTTCCCAAAAGTCCCATAATACCGGATATTTTACCAGTGCCTGCTAAAAAGCCGCCTTCTAAGGATGACCACGCCCAGAACAGGATGCCGTTTTTATGACACCATTCGACCAGACCATTCTTTTCCCAGTCACGGCACAAAATGCTGTAATGATTCTGCACCCCATACAATGGAATATTTTCTGCATCCAGAATACGTTTCGCCTGTCTGCACTCCGCCAGATTAAAATTTGATACCCCGATATGTTTTATTTTGCCCTGTCTGTAAAGTGCGATCATCTCCTTTAAGTTTTTCTCAATGTCATTTGGCATATGAAGCCAGTATATATCAATATAATCCCGCTTAAAATCTTTAAGATCTTTCTCAACGGATTTTAATACCTGTCCCTTTTTATAGCGCAAAACCGGTGTATATTTGGATGAAAAACAGATTTCATCTGATGCCAGCTCCCCAAGAATTTTCGGGCATTTTCCAGTGCCGTAATCTCTCGCTGTATCAAATATCACAAGTCCGTTTCTTTTTGCCTCCTCGATCGTCTCCGCAAAACCTTCCATACCCACTGCATTTCCACGTATTACTTTTTCATAGACACCACTTCCCCACGAATTTGTCCCAATCACAGCAAGCGGATGCAGGATCTTTCCATCTCTGTCTGCATCCACATTCCATTCTAAATGATCCATTTTTTCATTTTCTCCTTATCTATATCCATATTTGTAAAAAACATGAGATTTTTCTCACGTTTTGGTTTTAATCTAATACTACACTCCATGTTTTCTTTTGTCAACAGAAAGTGAGGTTTTTCTCACTTTATTGACATTCTGCTCTTACTTCTTTAAAATAGAAATATAATGTAAAAATGATTACTGTATTTATTTAATCTGGAGGATTCTATGGCTAAATCAGATATTTATGAACCAAAGCAGAAACGCTCGATTGAAAAGAAAAATCATATTATAGAAACCGGAATTGCGCTTATGATGGAAAAGGGCTATCACTATACGACCACCGATGATATTGCCGCTGCCGCCGGGGTTTCCACCGGCATCATCTATCGCTATTTCAAGGATAAACACGCTATTTTGATCGCCGGGCTTCGTTTCTATTTTGAGAAAATGAAAAAAAACAGTTATTTTTCTGTCTGTCAGACAGATTCGGATGATATTCGTTCCTTTGCTGAAAATCTGTTGACGAGATTTTTAGAACTCCACAAGGAACACTGGGATATGCACGAAGAATTGGAAGCTATGCGTCATAGCGATAAAGAAGTTGCTGCTTTATATGATAACGCGGAGGCCGCCATTATCATTCAAATCACAAACGAACGAAAGACACGCGGAGACGATCGGATCGATCTGCCTGAGCGTGTCTATGCTGTATTTCATCTGGTTGAAGGCTACTGCCATATGCACCTTCGTGCGCTTCCTCCTGAAATTAATCTGGTGCAGATGCGGCAGGTCACCCTTACTGCCATATGCGGAATTTTATAAACTGTCATCATCAATTCAAAAAAAGTATTCTTTTTTCGATTTACAGCACATTAACCTTGCATTTACGCAGTTCCTCAATATAAATCTCTGCCATCTCGCTTAGTGTGGAACCCTTTCGCTTCACATATCCAATGTGCATCGTGTCATCTTCCTGCAAGGGAACTGCCTTATAATCATAACCATTTAATTCCTCACAGATAATGCCGGAGCAGAGCGTATAGCCATTTAATCCAACCATCAGATTGAGCATGGTTGCCCGGTCACTTGCCTTAATGATCTTTTTGTATTCATAAGTGCTCAAAACTTCCTCTGCCAGATAAAAGGAGTTGTTCGTTCCCTGATCAAAGGAAAGACATGGATAATCTCTTAGTTCTTCCATAGAAATACTCTTTTTTTCCGCAAGCGGATGTCCGGTTCTAAGATACACGCAGGTCTCACAGTCAAACAGTTCCACAAATTCCAAACTGTTCTCATGAAGCAGTTTTTCCATGACCTTTTCATTAAAAGCATTGATATACAAGATGCCCAGTTCACTTTTAAAGCTCTTTACTGCCTGTATGATATCATAGGTCTTTGTCTCATATATGGCAAACTCATATTCATCCATACCAACCTGCTTTACCAGTTCCACGAAAGCTTTCACCGCAAACGTATAATGCTGTGCGGAAACGCTGAATTTCTTTTTTACTCTTTTTTCTATAAAACGGTCTTCCATCAGACGATACTGCTCAACGACCTGCCTTGCGTAACCTAAAAATTCCTCGCCCTCCGGCGTGATCAAAATACCGCGGTTTGACCTAAGAAAAATCTGCATTCCCACTTCTTCTTCCAGTTCCTTGATCATCCCGGAAAGACTTGGCTGGGAAATAAACAGTTTTTTGGCAGCTTCATTCATCGATCCGTTATCCGCAACGGCGATCGCATATTTTAACTGTTGTAATGTCATAATAAACTCTCCTGTTTTTTGAATGATCGCTGCCCCTATTATAAACTTCCGCCGCTATTTTCGCAAATCAATTTGTATTCGTTTTATCTATTGTTTTTGAGAACAATATCCTCTCATCCGCCCAGCGTAACATCCTGTGTGTTATACCACGCAAGCGCATCCAGAAGATCTCTTTCTTTAAAGTCCGGCCACATATGAGGTATTGTGTAAAAATCTGCGTATACCGATTGAAGCGGCAGCAGACCGGAAAGGCGGTTTCTGCCTCCCCATCGCAGCACCAGATCGATCCGTGAAATATCAAAAGACTGTGGTCTGCCATCCTGTTTCATATGTGCCAGATCCCATTCCCATCCGTAATTGACTAAAAAATTAAGACGGATACCGCCATTTTCCACCGTTTTCCGTGACTGGTACTCTTTTAATTCCTTCGGAAAACACTTAGACTCTGTATTTCCGATCACAAGAAGTTCCGCTCCTTCTTTTTTTAAGAGTTCCACCGCATCCACGCATGCTCTTTGAAACGCCTCCACCTGCTCTTTCGGGCGTTTGCAGTTGTCCACGGTAAATCCATAATATGTGATCTCCCGTATGCCAAGCTGCTTTGCGCGGCGCAAAAGCAAAAGTCCCGGTCTTAATCCATAGCTGTATCCGTCTTTTTTTCCCATGCCGTGTGCCACTGCCCATCGTCTGTTTCCATCTGGTATCACGGCAATATGTTCTGGTATTCTCATATCTTGTCACACTCCTGTTTCTATACAGTATTTGTGACCTGACATGATTCTATTCCTGTCCGATCTGTTTGTCTGTATGTAAAATATGTTCCACCAGCCAATTCGTCAAAAACTCTAAGATATCATCGATCATCTGATCAGAATTTTCATCGATATCGTCCAGATCGATCTCATCAAGCTTGTCGATAAATGCCTGATGCTGAGTCTTCTGCGAGAACATTTTTTTATAATTGATGCTCTCCATGTATTCTTCTTCATGTTTAAAATGCTCTTTCGTATAATCACGCAGTTCCATTAAAATATCACGGATATTGTCGTATTTATCTGGTATAAACTCATTCCTGCGAAGTTCATAAGCACTTTCTGCAATCTCAAACAGCTTTTTGTGCTCTTCATCAATCTGCGGAATCCCTGTGTAATACTCTTCTTTCATCTCGTACATAATCGTTCCTCCTGATTTTTTTGTCTGTTAATAAGAATCATTCTTGATAATGAAAATATAGCATATAATGGAATTTTTTTCAAGTATTATTTATATAAGATTGACAAAAGTTTTTTCCTTCGTTACTATCAATTTGTGGGTTTTTCCTGCGCTACAACAAAGATAAAGGAGAGAGTTATGTTTGAATGTCCGAATTGCGGCGGAAATCTAAGGTTTGACATCCCTTCACAGCAGCTTGCCTGCGATTTCTGCCACACATTTCATGATCCCTACTCTGTCACGAAAGATTATGACGCAGTAGAACAGGATATGTACGATGTTACCGTTTTCACCTGCCCGCAGTGTGGCGGTGAATTAATGAGTACGGAAAATTCCGCGGCTGAATTTTGCAGTTTCTGCGGTGCTTCCACGATCTTATCCGGCAGGATCAGCAAAGAAAAACGCCCAAATTATATCATCCCTTTTAAAAAAACAAAGGATGACTGCAAGAACGCCTATGCAAAATATGTAAAGCACGCGATCTTTGCACCGAAAGAATTAAAAGACCCAAAATATCTGGATCGTTTCCGTGGTATTTATATGCCTTACTGGGCATACTACATTACCCAGAACGGCAATCTGAACCTTGAAGGAATAAAGGAGTATCGCCGCGGCAATTACATCTATACCGATACCTATCATCTGGGGGGAACATTGCATTCCTACTACAAGGGACTGTCCTATGACGCGTCCTCTTCCTTTTCTGACACGATCAGTCAGAACATCGCACCTTATGATGTCAAGGGAATGAAAGCCTTTACCCCATCCTTTTTAAGCGGTTTTTACGCAGATACCGCAGATGTGGACAGTTCCATCTATCAAGATGATGCGATCCGCATTGCCAATGAAAACAGCTATGAAAAAATAGAAAAAGAACCTGCTTTCCGTGAATTCCATATCACTACGCCGATAAAAGGCTTTTCACTTTCATCGGCTTTCGGCACAAATTTAGAGCAGACCGACAGTGCCATGTTCCCGGTATGGTTTCTTTCCTACCGGAACGGCGACCGTGTCTCTTATGCCACAGTCAATGGACAGACCGGCAAGATCGCAGCCGACCTTCCGGTCGATATCCGGAAATATTTCCTCGGCTCACTGATCCTTGCTCTGCCGATCTTTCTTTTGCTGAATCTGTTTTTCACGATACGGCCGACTACAACACTGTTGCTGTCATCCATTTTGGCACTGCTTTCCGCGATCCTGTATGTCGTGGAGCTTTTCCAAATCCAGAAAAAAGATGCACGCGAAGACGATCTTGGCTATCTTACAAAAAAAGACGGCGTTAATTCCGCCAGTGTCATGAAACAGAGGAAAAAACAGACCACTTATAAAAATGGGAAAAAGCGGTCTCCTGCTTTGATTCTGTTTATCTTTCTCGGTTTTTACGGTGTCATGGCAATCATAACCAGCATATTCATGATCTCTGGTGTATTTTTAAATCAGACACTGATCGGCTATTTTTTCCTTCTGGCAGCAACCGCAGCCACGACCGCAATCGGCTGTCGTATCTCCAGAAAAACCGATATTAAAAACGGTGTGGCCGGCTTTGCGGGTTCAATCGCAGCGATCGTGATATCTTCGCTGATCGCCATGTTCCATCCGGTATCCGATCTGTTCTATTACGGAGGAACTATTTTTGCGTACATTGCAACATTTTTTACACTGTATTCCATCATTCGGAAATACAATATTCTGGCAAGCCGCAAGCTGCCGCAGTTTGAAAAGAGAGGAGGAGAAGAATATGAAAACCGCTAAACATACTGATACATACCGTTTTATCACCGCCCTCTTTTTTCTGTTTTTCGGACTTTTCTTCGCACGTCCGTGTATGGCAGAGGTGATCTATGAAAACCCGGATACCTCCTACAAAGTGTGCATTGAAGATGAAGCCGATCTTCTGACCGATGAAGAAGAAAAGCTTCTTGGTGCGCAGATGGAGGAGATCACTGCTTACGGAAATGCTGCTTTCGTTTCACTTGATTCCAATTACACTTCTACGGAATCCTATGCGAAAGAACATTATCGCCAGCTTTTCGGCAGTGACAGCGGTACCATGTTCATGATTGACATGGATAACCGTAATATCTGGATTCACAGCAACGGTTCCATTTACCGTACGATCACAAACAGTTATGCGGACACCATTACGGATAATGTATACACCTATGCCTCTGATCAGGATTATTACGGTTGTGCTTCTGAGGCATATACACAGATCGCGACTTTGCTCGCAGGCCGACGCATTGCGCAGCCTATGAAGTATATCAGCAATGCTCTGCTCGCACTGATCGCGGCTTTACTCATCAACTACTTTATAGTCCGCACGTTCTCCCGTTCCAGAAAGGCTTCTGAGAACGAAATTTTAGAAAATATTTATACACAGTGCTCTGTTGAGCATCCACAGAGCAGTTTTATACGCCAGAAAAAGACCTACAGCCCTCCAAGTTCCAGCAACAGCAGCTCCGGCGGCAGTTCTGGAGGTGGCGGCGGCAGTTCCAGCGGTGGTGGCGGCGGTCACTCCTTCTAACAAAAAAACCAGTATTCAGAAACTTTTTAATCCGTTCTGAATACTGGTCTTATTTTTATTTGTCGTTGTTTATGATCGCAACTCCAAGATATCCACCCGCCTGTGCGAGCAGGTTGTAACGCCGTACAGGCGCCAACGGGATAAAATTCACATCTCCCGGTACATTTTCCTTACTGCAGGAGCAAACGTCCTTTATCGTGTCATTTAAACGCACACGGCACCATACATGAGCACCTTCCCGTGTCTTTCTTTCTTTTTTCCGGTCTTCGTAGAAACACGCCTTTGTCGTATATACAAGTTCCGACCGGATATTGACCTTCTTTAAAATGTAATGGACACACCATGCCTGCTGCCAGCAATATCCTTTCCCCTTTGCGAATGCGGTTCTTGGGGAATCCGATGTATTGTCCATCGAATAGCACATCTGTTTATTTACATACTTTTGTACAAAAGTTACCATCTGCCAGCCGATATACTGGCTTTCCCTGCACGCTCTGACTGCCACATCAATATCCAATTTCACCGCTCCCCTCTTTCCGCCGTTTTGTAATTTATTTTTCCTTTCGGATCAGTCCCTCTTTTTCTTGATCGGAAAGCCCTGCAAAATAAGCTTCCACCAATTCTATCTGCCCTGGATTTACATAAATATGGCATATTTCTTTTGCGTTTCCATATTTTTTCCGTTTGAATACGGAAATCTCTTCCCAACGCTGTAAATATGATACCTCCTGTCTCTCCAGTCCTTTTACAAAACTTCTCGCTTTCGTTGTATCCGTTGTGCTGCAAAATAAAATCTCGTTTAACATATTTTTATAATCTCTTCTCTTTAATTCTTAAAATTATTGCCTTACTATTGCTGCCATTCTTTCAAGCATTCCAAATAATTGAGGGCTCTATTATTAGAACTCATCATATTCACCCTGTCTTGGGCCTTCTTTTTCTTCACGTTTTCTTTCTTCCGAAATAATATGATTTAAAAAAGCGGTCGCGTTCATTCCGTGCATGGCACCTCCACGTTTTAAAAATCTGGCATTGGACTCCTTTAACACCAGTGCAATGATCGTAGAATTCTGCCCTCTGCGGTAATTCATATCCAGATTGTTTTCAATATCTCCAAGACCTGCGGTCTGACCACTTTTCTCCCTTGCGATCTCCTCATCGACTAAAAGATTTACATAGTCCTGAATGCTCAGTCCAAGCTGTATGGAACGCAGGCGGATAAATTTGTTGTTTTCCACTAAAAGTGCCATGCTGGTTCGTTTTGTGCTCTCTTTTTTCTGTTCGGATACCGAAACCTTCGGTACGGATTTTAAAGACTCCTGCTTTATAGCCTGCGGCTGCTCTTCTTCCACTGTTTCTGGACTTTCATTTTCGCGATCTTCACTTCCCTGATCTTCACTTCCTTGATCCTGTGCTTTTTCGCTTGTAATTTCCGGCTGTATCAATTCTACAGTATGCTCTGCCGCTGCTTCCCCGCTCTCTTTTTCCCTCTCCTGCTCTATTGTTTCCTGCGGCTTAACCGGGTCAGTTGTCTTTATATCTTCCACAACTGTTTTTTCCTGCATTTCTGCAATATTCACCCGCTGTTCCTCGGCATAATCCCCAGTTTCATCCAGCTTTTTTAATGTATCGTCCACAGGAGAAGACATTTCCTGAATCGATTCTTTTTTTCTGCCCTGCTTTAACTTTTTCAACTGATCTCTTTTACTTGGCATTATTTCTCCTCCTCCTCAATTTCCTGTATTCTCTTTTCAATTTCTTTCATCAATTTCTTATAATCTTTCGCACTGTTATTTGTTTTTGCATACTCATTAATGCTCTGTCTCGCCGCTTTTGCCTCCGCCACAGTAATCGATTTTCGTATTGCCGTCTTAAATGGCATACCACCAAGTTCCTCACCGATCTCCTGCATTTCTTCGTATGCCAGGTTATGCATAACGGTATTTTCACTCTTATTCAGTAACAAACCAAGCACGCGCACATGCGTCTGCTTTCTTTTCTTAAAACGGTTAATATCGGTTCCGAGTTCTCTTAAACCCTCTAACGCGCCATCGTCACATTCTGCCGGCGCAATGATATAATCACTTACAACATAACTCATATAGAGTAACGGGCTTCTAGCCGGTGCGTTGTCTATAAATATATAATCATAATCCTCTACATCTTCTAAAATATCCTGGAGCAGATAGATATCATCCGGTTCTCCAAATGTTTTTGACGCTTCCGCAAGTGCTTTACTTCCGATTAAAATATCAAAACCATCCAGGTGCTGTACTGCATCTTCCAACAGAACCTGCGCATTTAACACTTCATTTACAGTCGGAACATCTTCCAGTTCCGCTCCCGCATACATAGAAAAATTTCTCTGTGAATCCAGATCAATCCCCAGAACACGGTATTTCTTTCCAAATAAAGAGCATAACTCCAAAGTCGTTGTTGTCTTGCCTACCCCGCCTTTTTGATTCGAAATCATAATGACATGTTTCATCTTAATTATCCCTCTCATCCCTGTTTTTCTATATGTTAATTGTTAATCATACACTACATATGTATTATATGATTTATATTACCACAAAATGTTTTGAATTGAAATACTTTTCTTATTTTTCATAATTTAATTATAATACACATCGTACATATTTTACATATTGTGTTTGTCTTATATATTTTACACATTTTACTTAACCTCATTATTCAACGTATGTTCTGTATGTAATGCATACCATATGTATAACTAGTATGTAAGTTATATGTTACATATGTATAATGTGTTTTTTATATTACGCATTTACAATTTCATTTTATGTACTATGTGGTTTATTTGTTTTTTATGTATCATGCGTTTCTTATGTATTATATTTTACTTGTTCAACGTATGTTACGTGTGTTGAATACATAGATTATGTTTTCTATTTTTCATACTTTGAATATGTAAATCATTATGCGCTTTTTCTCTATAAAACGTATAAATAATAAATTTCATACTTATCACACACTCTTTAATTTAAATATGCGTCATATGTGTTATATGTATTATAAATATTTTACATGTTATAAGT
>CAYMCM010000034.1:0-24853 GCA_964388945.1 uncultured Roseburia sp. | reverse complement strand
TTATTGTATATAATAAGATTATATATGTAAGAATATGATTAAATGCATAGTCTGCCTTTAGAAATACGGCAGATATTCGACATAAATGGAAACAGATGAAAGGGGAAACATATCAGATGGTTTCAACAGATATAGGAATTGATTTGGGAACAGCCAGCATACTGGTGTATATTAAAGGAAAAGGTGTTGTATTAAAAGAGCCGTCCGTAGTGGCATTTGATAGAGATACTAATAAGATTAAGGCAATCGGTGAGGAAGCAAGACTGATGCTTGGAAGAACGCCGGGAAATATCGTTGCGGTGCGGCCGCTTCGTCAGGGTGTCATCTCTGATTATAAAGTTACCGAGCAGATGATCAAGTATTTCATTCAGAAAGCACTTGGCAAGAAGAGTTTCCGTAAGCCGCGTATCAGTGTATGTGTACCGAGTGGTGTTACAGAAGTCGAGAAAAAGGCAGTAGAAGATGCAACTTATCAGGCAGGAGCCAGAGAAGTTGCGATCATTGAAGAACCGATCGCTGCTGCGATCGGAGCAGGGATCGATATTTCCAGACCTTGCGGAAATATGATCGTGGATATCGGTGGTGGTACTGCAGACATCGCAGTGATTTCACTGGGAGGGTCTGTTGTCAGCACCTCTATTAAGATTGCCGGTGATGATTTTGATGAGGCAATCGTTCGTTATATGAGAAAGAAGCATAATCTTCTGATCGGTGAACGGACAGCAGAAGATATCAAGATCAAGATCGGAACCTGTTTCCCGTTTGCACAGGCAGAAACAATGGATGTGCGCGGACGTAACCTTGTAACAGGTCTTCCTAAGACGGTGACGGTATCTTCTGAGGAGACAGAAGAAGCGCTGCGTGAGCCGACACTTCAGATCGTGGAAGCTGTACACAGTGTATTGGAAAAAACACCGCCGGAACTGGCAGCAGATGTGGCAGACCGCGGTATTGTACTGACCGGAGGCGGATCCTTGCTCAGAGGACTCGAAGAGTTGATCGAAGACAGAACCGGTATCAATACGATGACGGCAGACGAGCCGATGACCTGCGTGGCGATCGGAACCGGAAAATTTGTAGAATTTCTTGCCGGAAAACGTGATGATGATTAAAGAAAATGCCGATATATTAAAGTAGTGAGAAGGGGCGGAAACGCCTGGGGAAGGAGAACACATATGGTAAAGGGCCTTTATACAGCATATACCGGGATGATTATGGAACAAAACCGGATGGATATCCTGTCGAATAACATTGCGAACAGTGCAACAAATGGTTTTAAGAAGGAAGGATGCACTGCAAAGTCTTTTGAAGATCAGCTTGCATTGAAGATAAAAGACACTTCGGATTACAATCTTCCGAAGCCGCTTGGTTATGTCAATATGGGAGTAAAGATCGGGGAAACTTATACGGACTGGAGTCAGGGAAATTTTGAGGTGACAGATAATGCAGAGGATCTTGCGATCGCGGGAGACGGTTTTTTTGCCCTGTCCTATACCAATAAACAGGGAGAGACTTCTGTTAAATACACCAGAGATGGTGCGTTCAAGGTAAATACCGAAGGCTATCTGGTGACAAAAGACGGTGATTATGTTTTGAACCGGAACGGTGCGCTGAATGGAGATCCGGGAGCCGGAAGTTATATCCGGTTAGACCCGACCCAGACATTCCGTGTGGACGAGCTTGGTAATATCATTCAGAATGATCAGATCGTTGCACAGGTTGGCGTAGTCGATTTTGAAGATTACAATTATTTGCAGGAATTCGGCGAAAATATGTATGATCTGGTAGAAGGTGGACAGGCAGTGGCATCTGATGCCGCAGTGGAACAGGGAACACTTGAAAAATCAAATGTCAATGTTGTCACAGAGATGGTGGATATGATCACAGTTTCAAGAGCGTATGAAGCAAACCAGAAGCTGATCCAGACGATTGACAGTACGTTAGAAAAAGCAGCTAACAACGTTGGTAAAGCGTGATAGATAAGATAAAAGGAGATGTGTGACATATGATGAGATCATTGTGGACTGGTGCATCCGGTATGATCGCCCAGCAGACCAATGTGGATACGATTGCAAACAATCTTTCCAATGTAAATACAAGTGGTTATAAATCAGAGAAAACAGAGTTTAAGTCTCTGCTCTACCAAACCCTTCAGACAAAGACAACTTCTGCGAACGGCGAAGAAAAACCGATCTCTGCTCAGGTGGGGCTTGGAATAAGGGTTGCATCCAATACATCTATTTTTACCCAGGGGGCGTTGGTTGCTAACGAAAGCAAGTCGGCATTTGCGATTGAAGGAAATGGTCTTTTTTCTGTCAGAGGAGCAGATGGTGAAACCTACTACACCAGAAACGGTAACTTTTCCTGGGTGAAGGACGGAAATGTGGTTTCTCTGTGTACACAGGAAGGCTATCATGTACTGGATTCGAATGGAAATGTAATCTCGCTTCCGGCGGATGTTTCTTCGGAGAGTGTGGAGTTTCAGTCAAATTCCGGTGAAATCGGATACAAAGACGGAGCAGGAAACTATCATGCGCTGAATCAGCGAATCGGTATTTATCAGTTCCGCAATCCGGCAGGACTGGAAAAAGAATCAAACAGTCTGCTTGCAGTGACAGAGGCTTCCGGTGCGGCAATGAGTGAATATACGAACAACAACCTGACAAAGAGTAAGATTGTACAGGGATACTTGGAAGGCTCCAACGTACAGCTTGCGGACGAAATGGTCAATCTGATCATTGCACAGCGTGCGTACGAGATGAATTCCAAAGTGATCACGACATCAGATGATATGCTTGGTATAGCAAATCAGTTGAAGAGATAAGGAGAATAGTCTATGAGTATGGGATTAGATGCGCTTACATCTTATGCAAGTACGCAGGCGAGCCAGAATGACACGAGTGCCTTGGAGAGCAAGCTGAATTCAGATTTTTCAAAGGCTTCGGATGAAGAATTGCTTAGTGTATGTAAAGATTTTGAATCTTATTTTCTGGAACAGGTGCTCAAAGAGGTTGAGAAGACCGTTAAGTTTGGGGAAGATGATGAAAATTCTTACGCATCTCAGATGGTAGATTATTTTAAGGATACAGTGGTTCAGACAATATCGGATGAGATCACTGAGCAGGAAGGCGGAAGCTTTGCACAGATGATGTATGAGCAGATGAAGAGAAATTATAATCTGTAAGAAATAGAGCGAGGAATAAAACTGTCAGAGTATCTGGCAGTTTTATTTCGTTTTGCAGGAAGGATGAAAATTTTGGATGTAATAACAGGGTATGTGGATCATATCATATATCGCAATGCAGATAATGGGTACACGGTGCTTAATCTGATGAATTCCGAGACAGAGATTACCTGTGTCGGAATATTTTCTGCGGTCAGTGAAGGAGAAAATATAGAAGTTACCGGTGAATATGTAGAGCATCCCACCTATGGAAAGCAGTTCAAAGCAGATCATTTTGAACCCAAGGAGCCGACCGATGAACTTTCCATCGAACGTTATCTGGGTTCCGGGGCGATCAAGGGCGTCGGAGCGGCGCTTGCAACAAGGATCGTAAGACGCTTTAAAGCGGATACGTTTCGAATTATTGAGGAAGAACCGGAACGGCTGGCAGAGATCAAAGGAATCAGTGAGCGCAAAGCAATGGAGATTTCAGATCAGGTGGCAGAGAAAAGAGATCTTCGCCAGGCGATGATCTTTTTGCAGAAATATGGCATATCACTTGCTTTGGCGGTGAAGATTTATCAGACTTACGGACAGCAGATTTACGGGATTATCAAAGAAAATCCGTACAAACTGGCAGACGATATTGATGGTGTGGGATTTCGTATCGCGGATGAAATCGCGGGAAGGGTAGGTATTCGGACAGATTCGGATTTTCGTATCAGAAGCGGGATTTTGTATGCACTGCTTCAGGCAACTGTGGATGGACATACCTATCTGCCGGAAGCAGAACTGACCAGACGGGCAAGTGAACTTCTGGAAGTGGAAGGCACACTGATTGAAAAGCATTATATGGATCTGGCAATCGAGCGGAAGCTGATGCTCAAAGAAAAAGACGGACAGGTGCAGATCTATGCGGCATCTTATTATTACATGGAAAATAACTGCGCGGTACTGCTAAAAAATCTGGATATGCAGTATGATGTGGCAGATCAGGAAATATCAGATCGCGTCCGGCGTATTGAGAAACAGACAGGAATGACGCTGGATGAAAAGCAAATGGATGCTGTGAAGGAAGCGGTGCGAAGCGGGCTTTTAGTGATCACGGGCGGACCGGGTACCGGAAAGACAACAACGATCAATACTATCATCAAATACTTTGAGTTAGAAGGGATGGATATTTTTTTGGCGGCACCGACCGGGCGTGCAGCCAAGCGGATGAGTGAAATGACAGGGTATGAAGCGCGCACGATCCACCGGATGTTAGAGATTTCTGGAGGCGCGGAAGGAAATGCGGGATTTGAGCGAAATGAAAATAATCCGCTGGAAACCGATGTGATCATTATTGATGAAATGTCGATGGTCGATATCAATCTGATGCATTCACTTTTGAAAGCGGTCGTGCCGGGAACCAGACTGATTCTTGTGGGTGATGTCAACCAGCTTCCGAGTGTGGGTGCAGGCAGTGTTTTAAAAGATATTATTGATTCAAAATGCTTTCATGTGGTAAAGCTGACAAAAATTTTTCGCCAGGCAAGTCAGAGTGACATTATCGTCAATGCACATAAGATCAATCGGGGGGAAGAAGTGGTGCTTGACAATAAGAGTATGGATTTCTTTTTCCTGAAACGCTATGATGCGGATGTGATCATTAGTGTTGTGATACAGTTGATCCGCCAGAAGCTACCAAACTTTGTGGATGCGACAGCGTATGATATACAGGTGCTTACACCAATGCGCAAGGGACTGCTCGGAGTAGAACGGCTGAACCGTATTTTGCAGGAATACTTAAACCCACCGGATAAGAGCAAGGTGGAACATGAATATGGAGACGGATTGTTTCGCGAAGGCGATAAAGTCATGCAGACAAAAAACAACTATCAGATCGAATGGGAAGTGCAGTCAAAATATGGTTTCGCAATCGACAAGGGAATGGGGATTTTCAATGGAGATATGGGAATCGTAAAAAAGATCAATACATATGCTGAGATGCTTACCGTGGAATTTGATGAAGGAAGGATCGTGGAGTATCCGTTTAAAATGTTAGAAGAACTTGAGCTTGCCTATGCGATCACGATACATAAATCGCAGGGGAGTGAGTATCCGGCGGTTGTCATTCCTCTGCTTGGAGGACCTAGAATGTTGATGAACCGCAATCTTTTGTATACGGCGGTGACAAGAGCAAGAAAATGTGTGACGCTGGTTGGAGATGAGGGAACCTTTTATGAGATGGAAAAAAACATTACGGAACAGAAGCGTTACAGCGGATTACGGGATCGCATCTTAGAACAGCAGGAATAAAAAAAGAGGGTACATAACAGTTCATTGATATGTACCCTCTTTTTAATGAATTTACATCTGATATATTATGCGAGCAGTGCTTTGTCGTTCGCAAATTCTTCGCCGCTGATCTCTTCGAATTTCAAAAGAAGATCTTCGACAGTCAGTTTCTTCTTTTCTTCTCCGGAAATATCAAAGATGATCTTTCCATCATTCATCATGATCAGGCGATTGCCGTGGATGATCGCGTCTTTCATATTGTGAGTGACCATCATGGCAGTCAAGTGATTTTCCGCGATGATTTTGTCAGACAGATCTAAAACCTTTGCTGCGGTTTTCGGATCAAGTGCTGCAGTGTGTTCATCCAGGAGCAGAAGCTTCGGCTTTTTTAAGGTTGCCATCAAAAGCGTTAAAGCCTGACGCTGACCACCGGAGAGCAGACCGACCTTTGAGGTCATACGGTCTTCCAGACCGAGATCCAGTTCTTTTAAAAGTTCGTGATATTTTTGGCGTTCCTCGTGTGTGATGCCCCATTTCAGACCGCGGGAAGAACCACGTCTTGCGGCAAGTGCGAGATTTTCTTCAATCTCCATCGTAGCAGCCGTTCCGGTCATTGGGTCCTGAAAGACACGTCCGAGATAGGAGGCACGTTTATATTCCGGAAGACCGGTCACATCAGTTCCGTCAATGACGAGAGAACCGGAATCCACCGGCCACACACCTGCGATCGCATTGAGCAGTGTTGACTTGCCAGCGCCGTTTCCACCGATCACTGTGACAAAATCGCCGTCATTTAAGGTGAGAGAAACACCGTTTAAAGCATGTTTTTCATTGATTGTACCAATGTTGAAGGTTTTATAAATATTATCGATTTTTAACATATCAGTTACCTCCGTTCTTAGCCGCACGTTTGAAAGAATTTTTGGATTTTCCGCGCAGATACGGGATTGCGAGGAATGTCGCAACTACGATGGCGGAGAACAGCTTCATGTCCTCGGATGGAAGACCGAGCCATAATACAAATGCGATAACAACATAGTAAATGATCGCACCGACTGCTACAAATGCGAGCCGACCGATGAAATTGAGACGTTTGCCGAAGATAGTTTCGCCGAGCACTTCTCCGATGATAACGGCTGCAAGACCGATGACGATCGCGCCGCGTCCCATGTTGACATCTGAGTTCCCCTGATACTGGGCATACAGACCGCCTGCAAGACCGACTAAGCCGTTGGAAATGACAAGAGCTAATACCTTTGCAAAGTTGGTGTTGATACCCTGTGCGCGTGACATGTTCGGATTACAGCCGGTCGCACGGATGGTAAAGCCCTGTTCCGTTCCGAAATACCAGTAGAGTACACCGATGATCACGACAAGAAAGATGATGGTGGTCACAATAGCGGCAGGGATATAACGGAGGGAAACGACAAGGTTGTATTTGTCAACGCTGACTGCCTGATTGGAGCGTCCCATAATATTCATATTGACAGAGTAGAGTGCGATCTGTGTCAGGATTCCGGAGAGAATGTCCGGAATACCGAGGACGGTATGTAAAATGCCAGTGACCAGTCCGGCGAGCATGCCAGCCGCAAAAGCAAAGAGCAGTGCGACGGAAGGCGGAAAGCCGTTTAAGATCAGCATGACTGCGACCGCACCGCCGGTACCTAAGGTACCGTCCACGGTAAGATCAGCAAAATTTAAGATTTTAAAAGTGATGTAAACGCCGAGTGCCATGATGCCCCAGATCAGTCCCTGTGCAACGGAACCTGGCATAGCGCGGAAAAGTGATAATACGTTCATAATGTTTTCCTCTATTCTTCGGTTGATAATTTTACATAATCATCCGGAATGGTAATTCCGAGTGCGTCTGCGACATCTGCATTGTATTCTTTGGTGGTTGCGCTTGCATATTCGATCTCCATAGTTCCCGGATCTTTGCCGTTTACAAGGATCTCGTAAGCCATTTCACCGGCGGCCTGACCGATGTCGTAGTAGCTGATGGAGAGTGTTGCAAGTGAGCCCTGGCAGATACCTTCTTCTCCGGCGATGACAGGGATGCCTGCCGGAACTGTGATATTTTTTACGATGTCAACATTGGCAGCCATGGTATTGTCAGTAGGAACGTACAGACAGTCACATTCGGAGACAGCTTTTGTTACGACAGACTGAATCTCGTTAGAGTCTGCGGCAGAATATTCCTTGTATGCAATGCCGTCTTTTTCCAGAGCGGCTTCAATCTGATTTGCCTGGAAAACAGAATTGGCTTCCGCAGAGCAGTATACGATGCCGACCTGTGTTACGTCAGGAACCAGCTCTTTGATCATGGCTTCCTGCTGGTCAAGCGGAGCAAGATCGGAAGTTCCGGTGATGTTGGTGCCGGAGGTTCCGTTCCAGTCATCTGCATTTAATGCTGTTGCGTAATCGGTGATGGAAGTGCCGACAATCGGAATTGTGTTTGTTGCGGCAGAAGCAGCCTGCAGAGAAGCGGTTGCGTTGGCAAGGATCAGATCTACGTCATCAGAGACGAAACCGATGCAGATCGTAGCACAGTTTGTTTCTTCACCCTGAGCATTCTGTATGTCAAAAACAACATTGTTCTCGCCGAGTTTTTCCTTTAAAGCATCTTCAAATCCCTGGGTGGCAGCGTCAAGTGCTTCGTGCTCGACAAGCTGACATACACCGATGTGATAAACTTTTCCATCGGTTCCGGCTTCTGTAGAGGTCGAACCAGAGGCTGTCTGCGTGGATGAAGTGCTTCCACAGCCTGCGAGTCCGAGAACCATGGCAGCAGCCATGAATGTGGATAATAATTTCTTTTTCATAAAATAGTTCCCTCCTGTTTTCTTTATCGGTTTAATCTTTTTTAACTTTTAAGTTTTAAAGTAATAAACACCATAAATTATAGAGACAGCGCAAATCAAAGTCAATCCCTAAATATAGGTGAAATGTGGAATTTTTAGGAAAATTTAAGAAAAATATAATAGTATTTCGGGAGGGGCTGTGCTATGATTTGAGACGGCAAAGAGAGAAGAAAGGTTATAACAATAAAAAAGAAAATCATAGAAATCATGAAAGATATTCTGTTCCCGCGCAGATGTCCGGTTTGCGACGGTGTGCTTCCGGTCGTGGCAGCCTGGGAGACATCGCGTCTGGTCTGTCCGGAATGCAGCGCAAAGCTGGAACGGGTATGCGAACCGGCGTGTAAAAAGTGCGGAAAACCGATCACGGATGAACGCAGAGAATTGTGCGGAGACTGTGAACGGAAAAAACATGAATTTGAACAGGGGAAATCCGTCTTTGTGTACAGTGGTCTGCTGAAAAATTCCCTCTATCGGTTTAAATACGGTAATCGCAGGGAGTATGCAGATTTTTACGGAGAGGAGGCACTGCGTCTCTATGGGAAATGGATATTAAATAGGAAGATACAGGTCATTATACCGATTCCTTTACACCGCATGAGACAGCGCACACGCGGTTATAATCAGGCAGAGCTGTTCGCGCGGGTACTGGGCGCAGAACTTGATATTCCGGTACGCACAGATCTCATGCTTCGGGAGAAAAATACGGTACCCCAGAAGGAGTTAAATGAGGCAGAAAGAAAAAATAATCTGAAAAATGCTTTTAAAATCACCGAAAATATAGTACACTTAACCTATATATTATTGGTGGATGATATTTATACCACCGGAAGTACGATAGATGCCGCCGCCCTGGCACTGAAAAAGGCGGGCGGAACGCATATATATTTTATCTGCGTCAGCAGCGGCAGAGGATTTTAGGGAGGCAGTGTTACTATGGAAGTAAAAAATTGTAGAGGTTGCGGAAGATTATTTAATTACCTCGGAGGACCGCCACTTTGTCCGGCGTGTGTCGCAGAACTGGAAAGAAAATTCGTGGATGTAAAAGAGTATATCCGTAACAATCCGCAGGCAACTGTTAATGAAGTTGCGGAGGAAAATGAGGTATCTACCAAGCAGATCAAGCAGTGGATACGAGAGGAGCGCCTTGCTTTTACAGATGAATCGCCGGTCGGGATCGAGTGTGAAAACTGTGGAGCAATGATCAAGACAGGTCGTTTTTGTGAGTCATGCAAAGCGAAACTTCAGAACAATCTTATGAGTGCCATTGAAAAGCCGAAAAAAGTTGAACCAAAGAAGCCGGCACGCGATGGGGAGAGAATGCGTTTCCTTGAGAAATAGTATGAATACGAAAAAAGAGCTGCCGTTTGTCTGACGGCAGTTTTTTATTTCAGGAAAGATTTTGTTGAAAAACTTTTCAAGGGATTTATACTATGCTATAATGAAAACAATGCTTATAAGATGGGGTGGACTATGATCAACGAAGAGCGTGTGAGACAGATGACAAAAATGGCAATATATGAAGAGGGCGAAGGAAAACGCTATGTGCCGATGACACAGTATTTTCGCCATGACTATGTGGGCAAGGAGCTGGTTAAGAGCGTGATTCTTGGAACGCTCGCATTTGTGTTGTTTGCGGTCGTTTATCTGTCCTGTGAGATGGAAAATCTGATGAAGGATATCAACCAGATCGATCTGATCGGCTATGTGACGGATGTCCTTGTAAAATATGGGATTTTTATGGCAGTCTACCTGCTCATCACCTATGTGGTCTATAATGCCCGTTACAGTGTGGGAAGACGGCATGTGAAACAGTTTTATGCACATTTAAAGAAGGTGAATAAGATCTATGAGCAGGAAGATAGATAAAATTTCTGCCAATTAGGAGGATAATACATGGAAACCTTACTGGAGTTGAAGGACAGACTGAAGAATTTTTACAGCAAATATGAGATTTATATGCTGCCGGTGCTGAAATTCGTGCTGGCGTTCATACTGTTCTTTGTGATCAATAAAAATATCGGATTTATGGAACGACTGGACAGTCTGCCTGTCATTCTGATACTGGCACTGCTTTGTTCGATTCTGTCACCGAATATGATGGTATTGTTTGCGGTCGTACTGACGCTGCTTCATTTGTATGCACTTTCAAAAGAAGTATTTCTGACCGGGGCGGTGCTTTTTCTGATACTGGCACTTTTGTATTTCCGCTTTGCGCCGAAAGAAGGCTATCTTGCGGTCGTGACACCGATCTGCTTTGTGTTTCGGATTCCGTATGTGATGCCGCTGGCAGAGGGACTTTTGTTTCAGCCATATGCGATGTTTTCGGTTGTATGCGGAACGGTTGTTTATTATTTTCTGGATGGAGTGAAAATGAACAAGGCTGCGCTCAGCAGTGTGACGGAAGATGATTCAGCAACCTCAAAGTTCGCTTCTTCGATCAACCAGCTTATTGGAAACAAAGAGATGTATCTGGTACTTGCCGCATTTCTTCTGACGATGCTTTTGGTATATCTGATCCGTCGGATGAGTGTGGATCATGCGTGGTCGATTGCGATCGTGGTCGGAGGACTTGTGGAGTTTTCAGTGCTGTTTGCAGGTTATATGTTTCTTGGAATCAGCGGAAAGACCATTATGCTGATTGTTGGAAGTGCGGTTTCAGTACTGATCGCCTTTGGCTTAAAGTTCCTGTTTTTCCATGTGGATTATGTGCGGACGGAGCGGGTTCAGTTCGAGGATGATGAATATTATTATTATGTAAAAGCGGTTCCGAAGATCTCCGTGACACAGTCCAGAAAACAGGTGAAAAAATTCGCCGGAAAAACATCAGGACAGGATCAGGCGAGAAGAGAGCGCATAACAAGAGAACAGCTTGTAAAAGATATGGATATCGACAGAGAACTGTTAAAATAAAAATAGGAAACAGGAAAACGGAAGGAAGTGAGACTGCATGCAGAACATGATGGGGGTTTTGGGAGCGTTTAAAGAAAAATATCTGGTGTGGATGAATCTGCCGAGCATTACAAAGACAGATATCATAGAGATCATCATTATTGCGTTTCTGATTTATCATGTCATGCTGTGGTTTAAAAATACGAGAGCGTGGACGTTGTTCAAGGGACTTATCGTAATACTGGTGTTTGTCTTTGTGGCAGCGCTGTTTCAGATGAATACTATCCTGTGGATCGCGGGAAAAACTTTTAATGTTGGGATCGTGGCGCTTGTGGTCGTATTTCAGCCGGAGCTTAGAAAAGCGCTGGAGGATCTCGGACGCAAGAATTTTGTTTCATCGATCGTTTCGTTTGATTTTTCCAAAGGCGGTGAAGAAAAATTTAGTGAACGCACTGTGAATGAACTGGTGAAAGCCTGCTATGAGATGGGAAAGGTGAAGACCGGGGCACTCATTGTAATTGAAAGTGACGTTTCGCTGGCGGAGTATGAAAGAACCGGTATTACGCTCGATTCGGTGCTCACGAGCCAGCTTCTGATCAATATCTTTGAAAAAAATACGCCGCTGCATGATGGCGCAATCATTGTGCGGGGAGACCGCGTGGTGTCAGCAACCTGCTATCTGCCGCTTTCGGATAATATGGAATTAAGCAAGGAGCTTGGAACCAGACACCGGGCGGCGGTCGGCATCAGCGAGGTGAGCGATTCACTTACCATTGTTGTCTCAGAAGAAACCGGAAAGGTATCGATCGCGGCACAGGGTGTACTCTACCGGAATGTGGATGCAGATTTTCTGCGCAGTAAACTGGATTTTCTGCGCAAACATGATATGGAAACAAGCGGAGGACTGGATCTGTTGAAAAGGAGGCTGAAGAATGCTAAAAAAATTCGGCAGCGTGATAACAAATAATTTTGGCCTTAAAATACTGTCGCTCATATTTGCGGTCATCATGTGGCTGGTCGTGGTCAATATCGATGATCCGAAAATAACGAAGACATTTACAACAACTGTCACGATCACCAATGAATCCGCCATCAGCGGCATGGGAAAATACTATGAAGTCGTGGATGGAAAAAATACAGTGACCTTTGCGGTTTCTGCAAAACGTTCTCTGATTGAAGATCTGAGCGGATCAGATTTTAAAGCGGTTGCGGATATGAGCGCGATCGAAGATCTGAGCCGGGTTCCGGTTGAAATATCGGCAATCCATTATACGAACCAGATTTCGATCATTACACGTGACCAGTATCTCGATGTCGCGGTCGGTAATCTTCAGACACAGTCATTTATCATTGTCCCGCGGGATTCCGGAACACCGGCGGGCGGTTCCGTTGTGGGAAGCGTCAGCGTGTCTCCGAATGTGTTAAAGGTATCGGGACCGGCAGAAATCATATCAACGATCGATAAAGTTACCGCAACGATTGATGTAACAAATATGTCTATGGATATTTCAGACAATGTGATACCGAAGCTTTTTGACAGTGACGGCGGAGAGATTGATACGACCAATCTGACAATGAACCTGTCGACCGTGACAGTTAGTGCGGAAATATTAAATACTAAGGATGTGGGGCTGAATTTTCAGACGACTGGGAAACCGGCAGAAGGGTATCAGCTTACCGATGTTTCCTATGAACCGGAAACTGTTTTGGTGAAAGGAACGGCAGAAGATTTAAATAAGCTGGATATGGTAACAATACCGAAAGATGTTCTGGATATTGGAGATGCGCAGGGGGATATCACAAAGACGGTGGATATCAGTTCTTACCTGCCGGATGGCGTGGATCTTGTGGATGCATCAGAGAAAGATATTTCTGTGACAGTTGAGATTGAACAGGCATCGACGAAGGTGTTTGATATGCCGGTGGCAAATATTACGGTAAATAACCTAAAATCCGGATATGAAGCGGAATTTGAAAAGAGCACTGTGAAAGTGATCATTGCAGGATTCGCATCCGATCTGAATGAACTGGATGCGTCAAAGCTGACAGGAACCATAGATGCGAGCGGTTTGAAAGAAGGGGAACATACACTTACCCTGAAACTGGATCTGCCGGAAGAGTGTTCTGCATCTGGTACACAGACAGCGACTTTTGATATTGTAAAGAAATAAAAAAGGGTTGGAGGAAAAAAAGATGGCTAGAATGTTTGGAACGGACGGCGTGCGAGGCGTTGCAGGATCGGAGCTTACCATTGAGCTTGCGACACAGCTTGGGCAGGCGGGAGCATATGTACTGACGAAAGAGCAGGAACATCAGCCGACGATCATTGTTGGCTGTGATACAAGAATATCAGGAGGTATGCTGGCTGGCGCGCTGATGGCGGGTATCTGTTCCGTAGGAGCAAATGCGATCTATGTCGGGGTGATTCCGACACCAGCGATCGCTTATCTCACCAGAAAACATAAAGTAGATGCCGGAGTGGTAATCTCAGCTTCTCACAATCCGATGGAATTTAACGGAATCAAGTTCTTTAACGGAGACGGTTATAAGCTGTCGGACGCGCTTGAAGATGAGATCGAGGAACTGATCAGCAGTAATATGGATGGAGTGACACTGCCGACCGGTTCCGGTGTGGGACGCATTGATTACCGTTTTGATCTCAGAGATGAATATGTGGAATTTATGAAAAAATGTGTTCCGGTCGATCTGAAGGGATTGAAGATCGTTGTAGACTGTGCGGAGGGAGCGTCTTATTATACGTCGGTGCGCACACTCGAAGATCTTGGAGCGGATCTGATTCCGATCCATATCTCACCGGATGGAACCAATATCAATGCAAACTGCGGTTCTACGCATATGGATGAACTACAGGCGAGAGTCGTGTATGAGAAGGCAGATCTCGGAATTGCATTTGACGGAGATGCGGATCGTATGCTTGCAGTGGATGAGAATGGTAAGATCGTAGACGGCGATCAGCTCATGGCGATCTGTGGAAATTATATGAAAGAAAAAGGTACCTTAAAGAAAGATACGATCGTTGTTACGGTCATGACGAATCTGGGCTTTACCCTGATGGGAGAAGAGAAGGGCATTCATGTCGAAAAGACAAAGGTCGGAGACCGTTATGTGCTTGAAAATATGCTGCAGAACGGCTATAATATCGGCGGTGAACAGTCGGGGCACATTATCTTTTTAGATGACAATACAACCGGGGACGGTCTTTTAAGTGCACTGCATCTGCTGCAGGTGATGGTGGAGACAGGAAGAAAACTGTCGGATCTTGCATCTGTTATGGAAGTGCTGCCGCAGGCGCTTATAAACGCAAAGGTGCCGAACCATAAAAAAGATAAATTTATGGAGTATGCGGAAATTTCGGAAGCCATCAGACAGGTAGAGGAAAGATTCGGAGGAGAAGGCAGAGTGCTGATCCGTCCATCCGGAACAGAACCGTTAGTCCGTGTTATGATAGAAGGAAAGAATCAAAAAGAGATTGATCAGGAGGCAAAAAAATTGGCAGATCTGATCACGAAGATCATGTTATAGTAAATTGGAGGTTAAAACGTAAATGGTAAGCAAGAAAGTTAAGGTGACAAATCCGACCGGACTGCACTTGAGACCGGCAGGTATTTTATGCAAAGAGGCAATGCAGTACAAATCCCGAATTACGTTTTCTTATCGCGAAAATATGACTGCTAATGCCAAGAGTGTGCTGAGTGTACTGGGAGCCTGCGTAAAATCAGGAGACGAGATCGAGTTTACCTGTGAGGGCGAGGACGAAGAAACCGCACTTCAGGCAATGGTCGATGCAGTAAACAGTGGATTGGGAGAATAGACGATTATGATGAATTTTAAAAAGTACAAACGAGTACCGGTACTGGATTATCCGGAAAGAGAGTGGCCAAATAAGGAAATTATCAAAGCACCGGCATGGTGCAGTGTGGATCTGCGCGATGGAAATCAGGCATTGATCGATCCGATGACGGTAGATGAAAAGATCGAGATGTTCCAGCTTTTATTAAAACTTGGATTCAAGGAGATTGAAATCGGTTTTCCGGCAGCATCACAGATTGAATATGATTTTCTGCGCAAGCTGGTAGAAGAGAATATGATACCGGATGATGTGACGGTACAGGTGTTGACGCAGTGCAGGGAACATCTGATCGACCGTACCTTTGAAGCGATTGAGGGAATCAAAAATGTGATTGTACATATTTATAACTCAACCTCGGTGCTTCAGCGGGATGTGGTATTCCATATGGATAAAGAGGCGATTAAGCAGATCGCGATCGATGGTACGAATATGGTGAAAGAGCGGATGAAACACTGCGAAGGGAACATTACGCTGGAATATTCACCGGAGAGTTTTACCGGTACGGAAATGGAATTTGCACTGGATATCTGTACTGCGGTGCAGAAGACCTGGAATCATGCAAATGAAAATAAGATCATTTTTAATCTTCCGGCAACGGTTGAGATGACAACACCGAATGTTTATGCCGACCAGATTGAATGGATGAATAAACACTTTGAGGACAGGGATAATATTATATTGAGTGTGCATCCGCATAATGACAGAGGAACCGGCGTTGCTGCGACAGAACTTGCACTTCTTGCAGGCGCAGACCGTGTGGAAGGAACTCTGTTCGGAAATGGAGAACGTACCGGAAATGTAGATATCCTGACACTTGCATACAATATGTTCTCACAGGGCATTAATCCGGGACTGGAGCTTGCGGATGTCAATGAGATCCGTGATGTCTACGAACGCTGTTGTAAGATGAAAGTCGGTATGCGCCATCCGTATGCTGGAAAACTGGTATTTACTGCCTTTTCCGGGTCTCATCAGGATGCGATCAATAAAGGTGTCCATGCGATGAATGAGCGGGGCGATGGAATCTGGGAAGTGCCGTATCTGCCGATCGATCCTTCGGATCTGGGCAGACAGTATGAGCCGATCGTCCGCATCAACAGCCAGTCCGGTAAGGGCGGAGTCGCATTTGTCATGGATGCGGCGTATGGTTACAAGCTGCCGAAAGAGATGCAGCGTGAGTTTGCAGATGTGATACAGAAGATTTCCGAAAAACAGGGAGAGGTTTCACCGTCTACGATCATGGATAAATTCCGCGAAGAATATCTGGATCTGGAAGAACCGTTTGCGTTTATCCGTGCAAAAGTGGAAGAACCGGAAGAGGAAGGCGAGACGCATGTCACCCTGCGTTTCCGCTATAAAGGAGAGGAAATGCTTGCAGAGGCGGACGGTAATGGACCGATCAATGCGGCAATCCAGGCAATCCGCAGAAAAGTACCGAGCGTGGATGTGCATGTGCTCAATTATTCCGAGCATGCGCTGAGTGAGGGATCTGAAGCAAAAGCGGCGGCTTACATACAGATGGAGGATGCGAAGAGCGGAAGAATCACATTCGGTGTCGGTGTGAGCTCCAATATTACAAGAGCATCCATACGTGGGATGTTCAGCGCTCTGAACAGACTTTCGAGATAAGGAGTTACAGTTTATGAAAATGTTGTTTCAGAAAGTAAAAGAGAACCTGAATCTGAAAGTCATTCTTGGTTTTGTGGTCATGACGGCAATCTTCATGGTAGGAAGATCAGTCGTCTATGTAAATGAGATTGAACCGAGACGGGAAGATGTGTATACTGCAGATGCGGTGTCCAGAGACAAAGAAGGGACCATGCTGCCGTTAAAAGAAGGTATGACGATCGAGCAGACTTTTGTGTATCCGCAGGATCAGATGATGGCGGTCGGCGTGGAACTGTACTCGGATGCCTATAAAAATAAGGGCGAGTTTTCCATGAAGGTATATGATATGGAAACCAATGAACTGCTTGGTGAAGATACCTTTGATGCCGCACAGCTTACGGATATGCGTGCGGAGGCGATTGATGATGTATCGTATTTTAATGTAGGGACACCGAATAATATTTCCGGAAATGAGAACCGTTATATGCGGATTGAGTTTTCTGTAGTGTCATTGTCGGAGAAATCCAGTGTTTATCTGTTTGCAAATGCAGATGAAAGCTTTGCGACAGCTCAGATCACGGGGGCAGAAACAGAGGAGCCGCTTAGCATAGTTGTACGCGGATACTGTTATCATTACGGTTACTGGGCAGAGTTCTTCAAATGGGGCACCAATGTCATTTATTTTATGCTGGCGGGATGTTATATTTTGATCACGCTGTTTCGGGCAAAACCGCATCAGGTTTTTGTGATCGCAGGGACCTGTATGGCACTATGCTATGCATTTCTGATCCCGCCGGGAGCAGTTCCGGATGAGATCGGACATATTGAGACAACCTATTACTATTCCAATAAGCTGCTAGGTATTGAAGAACCGGATGCGGAATCAATCTACGTGCGAAAGACAGATCAGGAAGCAATCGGAAAATTGCAGACTACACCGACTTTGAAAGAATATAATTATTTTATCTTGAATATCACGCACCGCTCAGACGATACAGAGCTGGTAAAGATCGATGCGACAAAAGGATCGGATAACTGGCTGCTTTATGCACCGGCGATACTCGGTGTGACAGCCGGACGTCTGGTGGGCTTAAATGGTATCACGACACTGTATGCCGGACGTTTTTTCATGATGTTTGTATATCTTTTGTTTGCATTTCTGGCGATCAAAAGAGTTCCGGTGGGAAAAGCGGCAATGTTTATAGTTGTGCTGTCACCAATGTTTATCCAACAGAGCTGTTCTTACTCCTATGATGCGATACCGATCGAACTGACGACCTTGTTTGTGGCGGAGCTGTTTTCGGTGCTTTATGAAGATCGAAAGATGAGAAAACGTGATATCATCGTGCTTTCCATGCTGGCTTTTGTGATCGCTTCATGCAAGGCGGGAACCTATATTCCGGAATGTTTGCTGCTGTTTCTGATTCCGAAAGAAAAATACGAGAATCCGAAACAGTGTAAAAGGATGCGCGCCGGCTTCCTTGTTGTAATGCTGCTTGGATTTTTGATCAACAGTGTTCCGTACCTTATGATGGTACTTGGCGTTACGGAGGCAACGACCGAATTGCAGCAGTATTCCAATTCATTAAATTGCTATACGGTTTCGGATGTGCTGTTTAATCCGGGAAATACGGTGAGAGTGCTGATCACAACCTTTTTACAGTATATTGATTTTTACTTTGAGGGAAGCTTTGCAGGACCGCTTGGGTGGCTTAATATCGGGATCAATCCGATGTGGGCGTATATGATGGCAGGACTGATGTTCCTTGGTGTGACAGCAGTAAAAGATGAGCCGGAATATATTACGAAGAAACAGAGGATCTGGATTGCACTGGCACTGCTTACCACGCTTGCGATGGTAACTGCGTCAATGTTTGTTTCATGGACGGGAAAAGGCAGTACGACAGTCAGCGGCATCCAGGGACGTTATTTTACACCGATTTTGTTTTACTTTTTCTTTCTGTTCCGCGGAAAGTTCATAAAAATAGCGCATAATGTGGATAATGCTATCATGTATTCTGGAATAGCATTGAATGTTATCGTGATAAGCAATATATTGTCAAGTACTCAGACTGTAATGTAAGGAGATAAAATTATGAAGAAGATTTTGGTAACAGGATGCAATGGGCAGCTTGGCCGTGCAATCAATAAGGAATATGCGGGAGAGTCTGTGGAGATCATCAACACAGATGTGGCTGCGGGTGACAATATCGTGGCTTGCGACATTACAAGTATCGATGATGTGATGAAGCTGGCAAGAGAAACAAGACCGGATGTCATTATCAACTGTGCGGCGCACACCAATGTAGACAAGTGCGAGGAACAGTGGGAACTGGCTTATAAGATCAATGCGATCGGGCCGAGAAACTTGAGTATCGCGGCGAATGAGACAGGGGCAAAACTGATCCACGTATCGACAGACTATGTATTTGCCGGAGACGGAACCCGTCCGTATGTAGAATATGATACGCCGGCTCCGATCAGTGCCTATGGAAGAAGCAAATATGAAGGAGAAAAATTTGTGCAGCAGTTTTCAGACCGTTATTTCATCGTGCGTACGGCATGGCTTTATGGAGACGGAAAGAACTTTGTAAAGACGATGCTTCGTCTGTCTGAGACACATGATGAGTTGTCTGTTGTAGATGATCAGGTCGGATCACCGACAAGTGCGTTGGAATTGGCAAAGATGATCCGGTTTTTAGAGCCGACCGAGAACTATGGACTGTTTCATGCAACCTGCGAAGGCGATACAAACTGGGCAGACTTTACGGAAGAGATTTTTAAGAAGGCCGGCATCAAGACCAAAGTAAACCATGTAACATCCGAAGAATATGCAAGAATGAATCCGGCATCTGCAAAACGCCCGGCATACTCCATTCTGGAAGATTTTATGCTGAAACTGACTACCGATTACCGTATGGCTGACTGGCATGATGCATTGGATGTCTACATGAAAGAACTGGGTTATTAAGACTATATGGAGGAGAAAAAATGCAGCCGCTGGTAAGTATATGTATTCCTGCATATAACAATGCAGCATATATCAAAGATACGATTGATTCCATCTTGAACCAGACCTATCAAAATCTGGAATTGGTCATTGTGGATGACAAGTCGAAAGATAACACCGTAGAATTAATAAAAAGCATACCGGACGAACGGATCAAACTTTATGAAAATGAAAAGAATCTCGGCATGTCCGGCAACTGGAACCACTGTCTGGAACTTTGCAGGGGCGAATTTATCAAGCTGATCTGTGCGGATGATATGCTGGCACCCGATGCCGTGGAAAAAGAGGCACAGGCACTGATCGATCATCCGGATGTGGTCATGGCAGAGAGTGACACCAGACTGGTCGATCTAAATGGAAAATATAAGGGATGGTATCGCAGATACCGCACGAAAGGCGTGGAGAGCGGAAAAAAGATCGCCAGAAAGGGCTTTTTTTCCCAGAATTATTTCGGTGCACCGCTTGCGAACATGTTCCGGCGGAGCGTACTTGACAAAGTACATGGATTTGACACGCATTATTACTATATTCTGGATTACGATCTCTGGGTGCGCATAGCGTGCCTCGGAAATGTATATATTATACATGAACCGCTGAATTTTTTCCGGGTGCGGAACGATTCCAATACCGGAGAAGTCATGGCGGGAGATAAAACAGAAACGTATGTGGCGGAGCACCGTTATCTGGTGGAAAAGCACGCAGAAGAGCTTCATATGTCAAAATTTGAAGTGGAGCTCAGTGTTTTGATCCGCAGATTCCGTAATTTTGCAGCTTCTGTTTATATGAAGCTTTTTGTACATGATTAAAATCTGAAGATGGAAGAGGGATGCATGAAAAGACTGGCAATCATTCCGGCATATAATGAGATGGGGAATATTGAGAAGACGGTAAACGATATCACGGAGCATGCAAAGAGCTTTGATTATATTATCATAGATGACTGTTCGACCGATGATACCGCAAAGATCTGTGAAGAGCAGGGCTTTCCGTTTATAAGTCTCCCGACAAATTTAGGGATCGGCGGAAGTGTGCAGACCGGCTATCTTTATGCAGTCAAACATGGCTACGAGACTGTGGTTCAGTTTGATGGGGACGGGCAGCATAATGCATCTTATCTCGAAGAGATGGCGGAGTATTTAAAGGAGCATGAACTGGATATGCTGATCGGCGCCCGCTATATTGAATGTCAGGGCTTCCAGTCTTCCTTTGCGAGAAGGCTGGGCATCCGTTATTTTACATTTCTAATCCGGCTGCTTACCGGAAAACGGATCACAGATCCGACATCAGGGATGCGCATGGTCAATGAACGGACGATGGAATTGTTCGCAAGGAGTTATCCGCGTGCGTTCCCGGAGCCTGAGAGCCTTACCATGATTTTAAAACGCGGGTATAAGGTAGAGGAGATACCGGTAGTCATGAATGAGCGAAAAACGGGAAAATCATCCATTTCCCTTAAAAAGTCCGTGAAATATATGATTCAGGTGACGGCGGCGGTGGTTCGTGCGGCGTTTTACCGATAGGAGGAGAAGCATGAAAAATGAAAAAACACAAAACCGGCTGCTGATCGTATTGATCCTTGCTTTAAGCGTGGCGGCTGTCCGGATGATGCTTCGCATTTCAAGACTGGAAAAGCAGGAGAAATGGCTTGCCCAGCGCGTGGCACTTTTGAATGAAAAAACGCGCCATTGAACATTTGTAAGTAATATGTTATAATAAAAAAACTTGAAAATTAAGGAGGAAATACTAAATGAGAACTTATTTAGTAACGGGAGGAGCCGGTTTTATCGGTTCAAACTACATTCACTATATGTTCCGCAAATACGACAATGAGATTCGTATCATCAATGTCGATGCGCTGACATATGCAGGCAATCTGGAGAACTTAAAAGACGTTGAAAATAGAGACAATTATACCTTTATCCGTGCAGATATCACAGACAAGGATGCGATCGCAAAGATCTTCGCGGAAAACGATATTGACCGTGTGGTACATTTCGCAGCGGAAAGCCATGTAGACCGCAGTATCAAGAATCCAGAAGTGTTTGTAAACACAAATGTGATGGGTACTGCAGTTATGTTAAACTGCGCAAAGGCTGCATGGGAGCTTTCTGACGGTACATTCAAGGAAGGAAAGAAGTTCCTTCATGTATCCACAGACGAAGTATACGGATCTCTGCCGGATGATGGTACAAGCTATTTCTATGAGACTACACCATATTCTCCGCACAGCCCGTATTCTGCGAGCAAGGCATCTTCTGATCTGCTGGTGAAGGCATATGTTGACACATATCATTTCCCGGCAAATATCACAAACTGCTCGAACAACTACGGACCATACCAGTTCCCGGAGAAGCTGATTCCGCTCATCATCAACAATGCATTGCAGGGCAAAAAGCTTCCGGTATACGGTGACGGTATGAATATCCGCGACTGGTTATATGTAGACGACCATGCGAAGGGAATCGATATGGTACAGGAGAATGGACGTCTGGGTGAGACTTACAACATTGGTGGACATAACGAAAAACGCAATATCGAGATCATCAACATCATTCTGGAAACATTATTAGAGATACTGCCGGATGATGATCCGCGCAAGAAAAATGTGAGCAAAGATCTCATTACTTATGTAGAAGACCGCAAAGGACATGACAGACGCTATGCAATCGCCCCGGATAAGATCAAAGCCGAGATCGGCTGGGAACCGGAAACGATGTTCGCAGAGGGCATTAAAAAGACGATCCGCTGGTATCTGGAGAATGAAGACTGGATGAAGAATGTGACAAGCGGTGACTACCAGAAGTACTATACCGACATGTATGAAGGACGTTAAGCAGCCGGGAAAAATTTGACGAGGTGTGTAAATGAGTAAGAAGTTTTTAGTGACGGGCGCGAATGGTTACATTGGACGTTACGTTGTGAAAAATCTGTTGGATATGGGGAATGCAGTGGTTGCTTCGGATCTGTCCTATGATGGGGTAGATGAACGTGCGCTTCGCACGGATGTACAGCTTTTCAGTGGAGATGAGGATATATATGATCAGTTCGGCAGACCGGACGTATGTATTCATCTGGCATGGCGGAATGGGTTTGTACACAATGCTGACAGCCATATTCTGGATTTGCCGGATCACTATCAGTTTATTAAGAATATGATTGCCGGTGGTCTCAAACATATCGTAGTCATGGGGAGCATGCATGAGATTGGATATTGGGAAGGGGCAATAGAAGAAGATACCCCTGCAAATCCGAGTTCCAATTATGGTATTGCAAAAAATGCCTTGCGTCAGATGACAACGTTGATTACAAAAACGGAAGGAATCTGCATGCAGTGGATCAGAGGTTATTATATTCTGGGAGATGATTTGAAGAACAGTTCTGTTTTTACCAAGATTACAAAGCTGGAACGAGAAGGACAAGATACATTTCCGTTTAACAGTGGTAAAAATAAGTATGATTTTATTACAGTAGAAGAACTGGCAGAGCAGATTGCAGCCGTTGCATCTCAGGAAGAAGTGACAGGCGTGGTTAATTGCTGTACTGGGAAACCGGTTGCTTTGGCAGACAAAGTTGAAGAATTTATAGAAGAACATCATTTTAAAATCAGACCGGAATATGGAGTATTTCCAGATCGTCCGTATGATTCACCTGGTGTGTGGGGAAACCCGGAAAAAATTCAGAAGATTATGAAAAGCAGAAATAGGAGAGTGTAAGTACATGAAAGGGATTATTTTAGCCGGAGGCTCCGGTACAAGACTGTATCCATTGACCAAAGCAATATCAAAACAGATCATGCCCGTGTACGATAAACCTATGATTTATTATCCGTTATCGACACTGATGCTTGCAGGAATCCGCGAGGTGCTGATCATCTCAACACCGCGTGACCTTCCGATCTTTGAAGAGCTGTTATCGGATGGTTCACAGCTTGGCATGGACATCCAGTATGCAGTACAGGACAGCCCGAGAGGACTTGCCGATGCATTTATCATCGGTGCTGATTTTATCGGAAAAGATGCGGTAGCATTGGTTCTGGGGGACAATATTTTCTATGGACAGAGTTTCTCCAGCGTATTACAGTCCGCAGCAAAACGAGTAGAGACAGAAGGTGGAGCTACGATTTTCGGATATTATGTAAGAGATCCGAGAGAATATGGTGTAGTGGAATTTGATGAAAACGGAAAGGCACTTTCTATTGAGGAAAAGCCGGAACATCCGAAATCGAATTATGCAGTGCCGGGTCTGTATTTTTATGACAACAGCGTAGTTGAAATTGCAAAGAACGTAAAACCGTCTGCAAGAGGCGAGATTGAAATTACAAGTGTCAATAATGCATACCTTGATAAAGGAACGTTGTCTGTTGAGACGCTGGGACGTGGCTTTGCATGGCTTGATACCGGGAATCATGACATGTTGTTGGCAGCCGCAGACTTTGTATCTGCATTTCAGAAGCGTCAGGGACTGTATATTTCATGTATTGAGGAAATCGCTTATAAGCGTGGATTTATCGATAAAGAGCAGTTGGTTAAACTGGCACAGCCGTTATTAAAGACTGAGTATGGCAAATATCTGATAGAGATTGCCGAGGGACTTTAAGGCATTGGCGCAAAAGAGGCTTTGACATTATTCTGCTGTGCCGGGCATCATTGATATGAGTGTCTGGCACTGACAGAATATTTTTGCTGTTTTGCAGAATTAATTTCTGGCGGAAAAAGAAAGTGAGGAAAAACAAAATGGGAAAAATTAAAGTAACATCAGATTGTAATGGAATTGAAGGGTTAAAGGTAATTGAACCGGCGGTTTTCGGTGACGAGCGTGGCTATTTCATGGAGACCTATAATTATAATGACTTTAAAGAAGCAGGAATCGACTGTGAGTTCGTACAAGATAACCAGTCTTCCTCTAAAAAAGGCGTACTGCGTGGTCTGCATTTTCAGATTAATTTTCCGCAGGACAAGCTGGTTCGCGTAGTAAACGGAGAAGTATTTGATGTGGCAGTAGATTTAAGAAAAGATTCCAAGACATTTGGAAAATGGTTTGGCGTTGTGCTTTCTGCAGAAAACAAGAAGCAGTTCTTTATCCCGAAGGATTTTGCACATGGATTTGTTGTGCTTAGTGATGAAGCGGAGTTCTGTTATAAGGTGACCGATTTTTATCATCCGAACGATGAG
>CAYMCM010000033.1:0-26991 GCA_964388945.1 uncultured Roseburia sp. | reverse complement strand
CCAGATTTGGTGTTTTGAGGGAAAAAAGCCGGAATTTCGAAATTCACTTTACGGGCTCTTTTTACATATGTAAATTGCAAAATGCATATAATTATGTTAGAATAATGTACAAAGAAAGCGAGGTGTACTTTATGCTACAGATTAGACCGATTACAGATTTAAGAAATACAAATGATATATCAGATGCGTGTCATATGGCTAAAGAGCCTATTTTTATTACCAAAAATGGATATGGTGATTTGGTTATTATGAGTATAGAAACCTATGAACAGATAGTTGAAACACAGATTTTAGATAATGCTATTTCAGAAGCAGAAGAGGATTATGAAGCAACAGGTATACTACTTGATGCAAAAGAAACATTAGCATCACTTAGGAGGAAACATTTTGGTTAAATATACAATAAAAATGTTGCAAAGAGCATCGAATGATATTGATAGTATTTATAATCATATAGCAGAAGATTTTAAAGAAGTTAATATTGCTGAAAAGATGGTAGATGCCTTAGAGGATGCTATACTGAGTCTGGATGAAATGCCTTATCGTGGGGCTGTTAGAAGGGTAGGTGCTTTTGCTAATCGAGGATATCGGCAAATTTTTGTGAAAAATTTTACGATTGTATATCGTATTGATGAAATGAGGAAGATGGTTGTTATTGTCACTGTCAGATATACACCGAGTAGCTATTGATGTAATCGGAATAGGGATAGTTGTGGTTGTCGCAGGTATTATCATTGTAAGAAGAAAGAAAAGCATTCGGTAATTTTGGAAAAATGTCATATAGTATAGGGAAAGTATCACCTATTTCTTCAGTCGCAAATGTCATGAATTACAGGTATAGTCTGCTTTCTTTGGGAACATGGCTTATATCATTTTTGCTTGGGTGGTTTACAGATTTTGGAATGTGGTTGGGATTTCGCTTTCTGTTATTGCAGATGTAATTATGAATTCGGGGGAAGCTTTTGTGAAAGCTGTTTCAGATACGATAGATAAAAAATTTGGAAATGTTAAATGATTTTTTGAGTGATAGAGATCCTGTTTTGTGGGATGAAAAAAATGCACTCGAATAAAATTCATGCCTGACAGATACGTTTTTGGTATCTGTCAGGCATTTTTTTATCGGAACAAATATCAGCGCATAATCTGGACAACAAATGCGGTCGTCTGCGGCGGAATGCTTGCTGTAAGGAAAGAAGCATGCTGTACGCTCACTAAAAGACCGGGAACTAATCTTGAGAAGCTGATCTGTCTGCCGATCGAATCTAAAACGATCGTATTCGGAGATACATTAAACCGTATCATGGTGGCAGGATTTCCGTCACTCATGGTGATGAAAAATTGATTCCTGCTGTCAATGTTGATGATCCTTCCGATCGTTACATTCCCGGTTTCTGGGCGGCTTGCAATACGGATCTGATATGCCTGTGCCTGCGGCGGATTACTTTTTGTCATATTAGAGGAGAAGGTGGCATGCACAACCATTCCGGTTTGTAAGTCTTCCGGCGTGATCAGATTTCCCTTTTCATTCAGAAGGATCGTATTGCCAGAAACGATCAGGGTGACGAGCATTTCCGGGGCATTGCAGCGTGTACAGCTATTGTATGCGATCGTTACATATACTGTGTCTCCGTCATAGGTAATGTTTTGTATGACAGCATTTGATACCCGGGTAGCATTTTGGACGGGGGCCACTGTGATATCTGCGATCGGATCGGTGATTTCGTTTTGCTCTAAGTGATCCATGAGAACCTCTGTTTTTTCTTTTCCTGATATTATATGCAGTTTTGCCGGATTTGGATTTCGGATTTTGAAGTCATTGCGGCAGTTGTGGTTTGGACAATGGAATGTTAAAATAATAACAGACAACTAACTAGGAAAGGAAAAAGGATATGGCACAGAAATATTATGCAGTCCGGGTGGGAAAAAAGCCCGGGATATATCGTACATGGGAGCAATGCAAGTCTGTGGTGGACGGGTATCCGGGTGCACAGTATAAGAGTTTTAAGAACTTAGAGGAGGCAGAAGAGTTTGTGGGAACGGCAGACGAAAAAGAGGCAGGCAACAACGCAAAAGCTGCTTGTGGGCTGGAAGAGATACAAGCATATGCTTTTGTGGATGGTTCCTATCATGCTGTGACCGGAGTTTACGGATATGGCGGATTTCTGGTACATGACGGGAAACGTGAAATCCTGCAGGGGTGTGGAAATGATGCAGAAATGGCATCTATGCGCAATGTGGCGGGAGAAATCTGCGGCAGTATGGCGGCAATGAAAAAGGCAGTGGAATTAGGGCTTGAAGATCTTATCATTTATTATGATTATATGGGGATCGAGATGTGGGCGAAAGGACTCTGGAAACGCAATAAAAAGGGAACCATTGCCTATTATGACTATGCGCAGGAAATGCAAAAAAAACTGAATATCCATTTTGTCAAGGTAAAAGGACATTCCGGAATTGAAGGAAATGAGGAAGCTGACCGACTGGCAAAAGAGGCAGTCGGGATTGTGTAAAATTGTGCAAAAATAACATGCAAAAACGATGCATTTATTGACAAAAACAAGCAAAATGACTATAATATAGGTTATAAATAGCTATTCACAATGCAAAATACACAAAAAGAGGCGATTGCATGAAAAATCTAAAATTGAGAACAAAATTAAACATAATCACTGCACTGGTCGTAATTCTGGTGCTTGGTGTAAGCATTCTGTCTGTGAAAAACTTAAATCAGGTGATGGATAAAGCTGTGGAAAGTATGGAGGAGTCCACGAGACAGAGTTATGATCAGAATATCAAGGAACAGGTAGATGTTGTAATATCACTTTTGACGGAAATCGATCAGGAATATAAAGATGGAGTCTATACATTAGAAGAAGCCAAAAAAGTCGCAGCGGATGAAGTGCGCCAGATGCGTTACGGTGACAGCGGTTATTTCTGGATCGATGAGTCAGATGGCACAAACGTTGTCCTGCTTGGCAGTGATACAGAGGGAACGAATCGTATGGAGACCAAAGATGCTGCAGGATATCAGATGGTAAAAGAGATCATCCGGGTTGCGGTAGAAGATGGCGGTGGTTATACCGATTATGTATTTCCGAAAGAAGGAGAGACAGAGTCCTCTCCAAAACGTTCTTACAGTGAGTATTTTGAACCGTTTGACTGGGTAGTTGGAACCGGAAATTATACAGACTATATTGATGACGAGATTGCGGCACAGGATGAAGCGTTTTCTGTTTTTTCCAGACAGAAATCAATGACTCTGATAGGAATGTGTGTATTCTTGCTGATCATCGTTACATTGCTGGTATTTCAGATCGCATCGGATATTACAAGATCATTAAAGAAGATCTCTGCGCATATTGAAGTGATTGCGGGAGGTGATTTTGGACAGCAGATAGATGCGGCCTATCTGAAACGGAAAGATGACTTCGGACAACTGTCTGTAACACTAAACAAAATGCGTGAATCTGTCCGGGATTTGCTGATAAAAGTAAAAAGTGAAGCAGAAAATATCGATGTGGTAGTTAAGAATATCGATACGAATGTGACAAACTTAAATGAAGAGATCGAAGATGTATCTGCAACAACAGAAGAGTTGGCGGCAAGTACAGAAGAAACGGCAGCTTCTGCAGAACAGATCAGTACCATGTCACAGGAGATCGAGGGTGCGGCAAAAGGCATTGCAGTACGCGCACAGGATGGAGCCACAGAAGCAGATGAAATACATAAACGTGCAAAAGAAACAAAAGATAACACAATTCAAAATAGGGAAATGATAGAGAAGATGCTTTCTGAGATACGGGAAAGTCTGGAGAAAGCACTTGACGATGCGAAGGTGGTAGAAGAGATCGGCGTGCTTGCAGAGTCGATATTGAATATAACCGGTCAGACCAATCTGCTTGCGCTCAACGCATCTATTGAGGCGGCACGAGCAGGCGAAGCAGGAAAAGGATTTGCAGTTGTTGCAGACGAAATCCGTGTGCTTGCGGAGCAATCGAAAGAAGCGGTTGCAAATATTCAGGCGGTTACGGATAATGTAAACCGTGCGGTAGGAAATCTGGCAACGGATTCTAACCGGCTTTTGGATTTCGTGGATTCTGATATTGTGGACAGTTTTAACAAGTTTGAGGAAATGGCAGACGCTTACAATGAAGATGCATCCAGAGTCAATGATCTGGTGGCGGATTTCAGCGCAACATCCGAAGAACTGGTAGCTTCGATTGATAGTATTATGGAAGCGATCGGAGGAATCTCATCTGCATCCAACGATGGAGCGTCAGGTACGACGAATATTGCACAGAGTACCGTATCTATTGCGAACGGATCTTCCGAGGTTTTAACTTATGCAAAAGATGCAGCAGCATCTGCGCAGGAATTAAAGAAGCATGTAAATATGTTTAAGGTTGAAAAAACAGAGGAGTGATACTTCCTGTAAGCAGACAAAAGGAGGAAACTATATGAAAAAATGGAAAGGGGCTGCTTTACTGTCATTTGGAATGTTACTCTTGCCTGTGTTATCCGGTTGCACAAAAAAAGCGCAGCCGGATGATTACGCAACGAATGAAGGTTATACAGCAGAGGAGGCAGAAGATAGTACAGGGGAAATAGCAGATGGAAAACATATTTCGAAGGACGAGATCAAAATAGGGGTACTGCATCTGGGTGATCCATCGGAAGGTTCCGGTTATACTTATACGCATGATCTTGGTATTCAGGGAATGCAGAACAATCTGGGACTTTCGGATGATCAGATCATTCGAAAGATCAATGTGGATGATTCCGATGAGGCAGCGATTGAGGAGGCACTTCAGGAATGTGTGGATGAAGGATGCAATTTGATTTTTTCCACAAGCTGGGGGTATATGGAAGCAACGGCAGAGTTTGCGGAGAAATATCCGGATGTCTGTTTTTCGCATGCCACAGGTTATCTGTCGAACGGAACAAATTTTAATAATTATTTCGGAAGAATTTATCAGGCACGCTATTTAAGCGGAATTGTGGCAGGAATGAAGACGACAAGTAATAAGATTGGATACGTCGCAGCACAGGGAGCGGATAATTCCGAGGTGACCGGAGGTGTAGATGCGTTTGCACTTGGAGTAGAGTCGGTGAATCCGGAGGCAGTTATCTATGTAAAGGTGACAAATAGCTGGTATGATCCAGAGGGGGAAAAGGCAGCAGCGGAGATGCTGCTTGACGCCGGATGCGATGTCTTAACACAGCATTGTGATACTGCATATCCACAGACATTAGCAGAAGAAAGAGGTGTTTACAGCATCGGTTATAATTCGGATATGAGTAAAGATGCACCGAATGCATGTCTGTGCAGTGTAGTGTGGAACTGGAGTGCATATTACACCTATGCAGTGCAGAGTGTGATCGATGGAACCTGGGATGCATCCAATTATTACGGAGGCTTTGCAGAAGGACTGGTAGGTATTACGGATCTTGCGGATTTCAGCGCAGAAGGAACAAATGAAGCGGTGGCAGAGGCAAAAGCGAAGATCTTGGAAGGGCAATGCAATATTTTTGAGGGAGCACTGGCCACGAATACAGGAGAGATCGTCGGCGAAGAAGGAAAGGTTTTTGATGACTCTGAGATCACCGGCGGAATTAACTGGTATTACAGAAATGTTATGCTCATGGAGTGACAGGAGGGAAAGCTATGAATTTGAAAAAGAGAATTTTACTGATTGCAGTTTTCCCGGTGGTTCTGCTTGGCTGTGCGGTCATCCTGCTTACCATGACGGAAGTAAAAGGTTCGCTTACGGATGAGATAAGAGAGTCGTTAAAGGGAACGGCGGCGGCAACACTTGCGGCTTACGATCAAAATTCCGGGGATTATATACAGGCATCCAATGGAGATATATGGAAAGGCAGTTATAACATATCCAAGTCAGAAAAAATGGTGGACAGCATCAAAGAAAAGTCAGGGATGGATGTTACATTTTTTTACGGAGATAAGCGTGTAATGACCTCGGTGGTGGATGCGGACGGTGATCGGGTGCTCGGATCACCGGCGGGAGCTGTGATTGTAGAGAAAGTGCTAAACAACGGTGAGGAATATTTCAGCAGCAATGTTTCACTGGACGGAGTGATTAATTATGGTTACTACATGCCGGTATTTCAGAATGGGAATGATAAAGAAGCGGTCGGCATGATATTTGTCGGAACAAACAAGGCGGTGAAAGATGCTTCGGTAAACGAAATTCTTGCGGCGATCATTGTGTCAGTTGTGGTGATCATGCTGTTTGGTATGTTATTTGCCATGTGGCAGTCTGTACGGATCAGCAATGGATTAAAGGAAGGCATACAGGTATTGGAAAAGGTTTCAAAAGGAAATCTTGAAGCGGCGGTCGATGAAAAACTGCGGTCGAGAAAAGATGAGATCGGTGCACTTGCATCAGCGTCGGCGCTGTTACAGGAACAGCTTGGGAATGTCATTACCGGAATATCGCGCAATGTAAAAGAATTGCAAAGAGCCGCTGATCTGCTTGGGGCGACAGCAAGTGAAACAAATGCGAATATGCAGGAGATGGAACAGGCGGTGGATGAAGTGGCACGTGTCTCGAAAGAACAGGCAAAGAATTCAAAGACTACCTCACATACCGTCAATGAAATGGGTGAGAGGATTACAGAGGCATTTCAGGAAACGGAGGCTTTAAATCAAAATGCGTCTGAAATGAAAAATTCCAGTATTAAGGCGGAAGAGACATTAAAACAGCTTCAGGACAGCAATGCTATGGTAGAAAATTCGGTGGAGCAGATTGCGGAGCAGACGAACAAAACAAACGAATCTGCATTAAAGATACAGAAAGCGACTGACATCATCAGTTCTATTGCAGAGGAAACGAATCTGTTAAGTTTAAATGCAGCGATCGAGGCGGCACGTGCGGGAGAAAGCGGAAGAGGATTTGCGGTAGTCGCATCACAGATCCAGAAGCTTGCGGAACAGTCCAGTCAGTCCAGTCTTACGATCCAGGAAGTGACGAATGCATTGATCGAGGATTCGAATGCAGCGGTGGCGATGATGCAGAATGTGCAGGAAACGATCAGCCGTCAGAGTGAAAATATGGAAAATACAAAAGAGATCATTGGGGAAGTGATGAAAGGGATCGGAAATGCGATCACAAGTATTGAACAGATCGAGCGTATTACAAAGCAGCTTGCGGCTTCCCGGAATGAGATCGTTGGGGCAGTTGATGAATTGGCGGACGTTGCGAATCAGAATGCGAAGAGTTCTGTGGAGACGTTAAAAGAGACACAGGCCGCAGGAGAAGCATTTGAACAGATTTCCATGAGTACGGAGAAACTTCGCAGGATTGCGGAAGAACTGGTCGGAAGTATGGAATATTTTTTGTTAAATTCATAACAAAGTAAAAGCAATGTAAAGTGTAAAGGTGCATTTTTATTGGGACAAAGCAAAGATATCCCAAGCAAAAATGCACTTTTTTGTTTACAAAGATTTTACATCGGTTTTACATTACATAGATTTTACATTTTACATGGCGTTAGTAGAATAAGCATATAAAACGAAATGGAGGAAAGCAATATGAAAAAAATTATGTGTTTATTCGTGTGCGGATTACTGACCGCAGGAACCCTTGCAGGATGTGGAAGTTCTGCTGATACAACGGCATCAACGACAGATTCTTCTGCGGCAGCCGAAAATACAGACGATACAAAAGAGGAAAATTTGGAAGATTTTGATGCATCATCCGATATTTCAGTCGTATCCAGAGAAGATGGTTCGGGAACCAGAGGGGCATTTATTGAATTATTCGGCGTGGAAGAAAAAGATGAAAACGGCGATAAAGTAGATTATACAACAGAAGAAGCAATCATTGCCAACAGCACCGAGATCGTTATGACAACAGTTGCAGGTGATGATTATGCGATTGGCTATTCTTCACTTGGTTCTTTGAATGATACTGTGAAAGCAGTAAAGATCGATGGAGCGGAACCGACCGCTGATAATATCAACAATGGAAGCTATACGATATCAAGACCGTTTAACATTGCGACCAAAGGTGATGTGAGTGATGTGGCAGTGGATTTTATCAATTATATTATGAGTGCAGATGGACAGCAGATCATCGAGGACAACGGTTATATCAAGGCGTCCGATGCTGGCGCGTTCGAATCAAATGGTGCAGAAGGAAAGATCGTAGTTGCAGGTTCTTCTTCCGTAACACCGGTTATGGAGAAATTGCAGGAAGCATATCAGAAGGTAAATGCGAATGCTGAGGTCGAGATCCAGGAAAGTGATTCCACAACTGGTATGACAGCGGCGATAGACGGCACCTGTGATATTGGAATGGCATCCAGAGAACTGAAAGATACAGAAATTGATGGAGGTCTTACTGCAACGGTCATTGCAAAAGACGGTATCGCAATTATTGTAAATAAGAACAATCCGACAGAGGATCTTACCAAGGATCAGGTAAATAGCATTTTCCGCGGTGAAGCGACAACCTGGGATGAGGTAAAATAAACGGTGAAGAATTTAAAAGAAAAAGGAATGGAATTTGTGTTTCTGATCGCGGCATGCGTTTCGATCCTTTCCGTTGCGCTGATCTGCATATTCCTTTTTGGGAACGGAGTTCCGGCAATAAAAGAAATTGGATTTTTCAATTTCGTAAGTGGAAAGATCTGGAAGCCGGGGAATGATAAATTCGGAATACTTCCGATGATCCTCGGCAGTATCTGTGTGACCGCGGGAGCATTGCTCATTGGGGTTCCGATCGGGATTCTGACTGCTGTTTTTTTAGCGCGCTTTTGTCCGAAAAAACTTTATAAAATTGTAAAACCGGGTGTAGATCTGTTGGCTGGTATTCCATCTGTGGTATATGGCTTTTTCGGGCTGTGTGTACTGGTTCCGTGGGTAAGGAAGATATTTGGCGGAAATGGAAACAGTATTTTGACAGCTTCCATTCTGCTGGGAATCATGATTCTGCCAAGTATCATAGGTGTTTCCGAGTCAGCGATCAGAGCAGTGCCGAACAAATATTATGAGGGAGCATTGGCACTTGGTGCAACGCATGAAAGAAGTGTGTTCCTTACCGTGGTTCCGGCAGCAAAATCCGGAATTTTTGCAGGAGTGATTCTGGGTGTCGGCAGAGCAATCGGAGAGACAATGGCGGTTATTATGGTGGCGGGAAATCAGGCTAGAATGCCGAAAGGTATCTTAAAGGGTGTGAGAACTCTGACGGCGAATATCGTTATTGAAATGGGATACGCGGCGGATCTGCACCGGGAAGCACTGATCGCAACAGGCGTGGTGCTGTTTGCGTTTATTTTGCTCATTAACCTGTTGTTTTCAGCACTAAAGAGAAGGGCGGTGGAATAAATGGAAAAACTTAAGTCTTTTAGACATCATCCAGGCTCTTTTCTGCTGTGGCTTGTTACAATGCTTGCGGCAGTCTGTACGATATGTGTGCTCGGTTTTCTGGTGATCTATATTTTGATCAAGGGTGTACCGCACCTGACACCGTCACTGTTTGCGTGGACATATGATTCCAACAACGTGTCCATGATGCCTAGTATCATAAATACGCTTCTTATGACAGCGCTTACGCTTCTTATTGCGGCACCGCTCGGCATTTTTGCGGCGGTTTATCTGGTGGAGTATGCCAAAAAGGGTAATAAGATTGTTGGGGTTGTACGTGTGACAGCGGAGACACTGACCGGGATTCCCTCAATTGTGTACGGATTGTTTGGTATGCTGTTTTTTGTTGGAACCTGTAAATGGGGATATTCCCTGCTGTCCGGTGCGTTTACGCTGGCAATTATGGTGCTGCCGGTTATCATGCGTACGACAGAGGAGGCTCTGCTTGCGGTGCCGGATTCCTATCGGGAGGCAAGCTTCGGGCTTGGAGCAGGAAAGCTGCGCACGGTATTTAAAATTGTCCTTCCATCGGCAGTACCCGGAATCCTCGCGGGCGTGATCCTTGCGATCGGCCGTATTGTGGGGGAAACTGCGGCACTTATCTATACGGCGGGCACAGTGGCGAAAGTACCGGAAAATGTATTTTCTTCGGTGCGGACACTGTCTGTACATATGTACAATCTCTCCAAAGAGGGATTAAATACAAACGAAGCATATGCGACAGCCGTTGTATTGCTGATCTTAGTGATCATTATTAACATGCTTTCCGGTGCAGTTGCGGGAAAAATAAAGAAGCATTGACGAAAAGCAGGAGAAAAAGAAAACTGGAGAACCATATGGAAAACAAAATTACAGTCAGAAATCTGAATTTATATTACGGAAGCTTCCATGCATTGAAAAACGTAAATATGGATATTAAGAAAAACGAGATCACTGCGTTCATCGGACCGAGCGGATGCGGAAAATCAACATTTTTAAAATCACTGAACCGTATGAATGATCTGGTGGAAGGATGCAGGATCACGGGCAATGTATTGTTGGATAACGAAGATATTTACGGAAGCATGGATGTCAATCATCTGAGAAAGAGAGTAGGCATGGTATTCCAGTCGCCGAATCCGTTTCCAATGAGCATTTATGATAATATCGCTTATGGGCCCAGGACACATGGGATACGTTCTAAGGTAAAACTGGACGCTATTGTGGAAAGATCCTTAAAACAAGCGGCAATCTGGGATGAATTAAAGGACAGGCTGAAAAAAAGCGCACTCGGACTTTCCGGCGGACAGCAGCAGCGCCTTTGCATTGCAAGAGCACTTGCAGTAGAACCGGAAGTCATTCTGATGGATGAACCGACTTCTGCATTAGACCCGATCTCGACTGCAAAGATTGAAGACCTGGTACTGGAACTGAAAGAAAAATATACGATCGTCATGGTCACACATAATATGCAGCAGGCAACGCGTGTGTCGGATAATACAGTCTTTTTCCTTTTGGGAGAAGTGATCGAGGCAGATAAGACAGAGAAATTATTCTCCATGCCGCGCGATAAACGTACCGAGGATTATATTACCGGACGTTTTGGCTGATAAAACAAAAAGGAGCATAACTTTATGAGAAATCGATTTGACCGGGAACTGGTGCAGTTAAATGATGAACTGATCGAAATGGGAAGTCTGATCGAAAAAGCCATTGAAATGGCGATTTTGGCACTGGTAAAACAGGATGTGGAGCTGGCAGAAAAAACGATCGCAATGGATGCGGAGATTGACAACGAGGAACGCACGATCGAAAGTCTGTGTCTGAAACTGCTGTTACAGCAGCAGCCGGTTGCAAAAGATCTGCGTGTGATTTCGGCGGCACTGAAAATGATCACGGATATGGAACGAATTGGAGATCATGCGACCGATATTTCAGAGATCACGATCCAGCTTGCGGATCAAAAATACATCAAAGAGCTGGAAAGAACGCAGGAGATGGCAAAAGAGGCGACCGTGATGCTGGTAAAGAGCATCGAAGCATTTGTAAATAAGGATATTGTGCTGGCAGGTGAGGTGATTGGCAGAGATGATCGTGTGGATGAGCTTTTTACGGAGGTAAAAAATGAGCTGATTGATCTGATTCATCAGGATACTAATAACGGAGCACAGGCAGCAGATTTTTTAATGATCGCAAAATATCTAGAGCGGATTGGAGATCATGCGACCAATATTGCGGAATGGGTAATTTTTTCTATTACCGGACAGCACAAGAATGGAGAAAATGTGGAAAAACCGCCAAAAGCCTGAAAATATGCGGCTTTGAGCCATGATACCGAAGAAATTCCAAAAAGAAGTTTAAAGAATTTTACAGAAATAATACTTGCATTTTACATTCGCAGATAATACTATATGAAGTATAGGCGCAAAAAAAGTGGAAAGTGCGAGGAGAAAAATATGGATTTTTTTAGTATCTTGACAATGTTAGGTGGATTAGCACTATTTTTGTACGGAATGAATGCGATGGGAGACGGGCTCGCAAAGGTTTCCGGTGGAAAACTGGAGCGTATCTTAGAGAAGCTGACGTCGAGTCCTATCAAGGCGGTACTGCTCGGCTGTGGTGTTACGGCAGTGATCCAGTCGTCATCTGCGACAACGGTCATGGTCGTCGGATTTGTTAATTCCGGGATCATGAAGTTAGAGCAGGCAGTCGGTGTTATCATGGGGGCGAATATCGGTACGACTGTTACCTCTTGGATGCTTAGTCTTACGGGAATTGAGAGTGACAACTTCTTTATGCAGATGTTAAAGCCGACTTCATTTTCACCGGTACTGGCATTGATCGGTGTCATTTTGATCATGTTTGTAAAGAGTGAAAAGAAACATGATATCGGTGCGATCATGGTGGGATTTGCAATCCTCATGTTCGGTATGGAAATGATGAGCGGTGCAGTGGAACCGTTAGCAGATGTGCCGGAATTTACCAATATTCTTACGATGTTTTCTAATCCGGTATTAGGTCTGATTGCAGGAACAGTTCTTACTGCGGTAATCCAGAGTTCATCGGCATCTGTTGGTATTTTGCAGGCACTTTGTGCGACAGGATCGGTCAGCTTTGCGACAGCACTTCCTATTATTATGGGACAGAATATTGGTACTTGTATCACAGCGATCATTTCTGCAATCGGAGCAAAGAAAAATGCAAAGCGTGCCGCGTTAGTACACCTGTATTTTAATATCATAGGAACGCTTGTATTTATGATCGTATTTTACAGCATCAATTCCGTGGTTCATTTTGCATTTTTAGGACACAGTGCGAATGCGGCTGGAATCGCAGTGATCCACAGTGTGTTCAATATCGTGGCTACGGCGCTGCTGTTACCGTTCCGTAAAGGTTTGGTAAAACTTGCATGTCTTACCATGCCGGACAGCGAAGAGGATCTTGTGCTTGCGGCGAAGGATGAAAATGTGCTGGATGTGCGTTTCTTAGAGAAACCGGCATTTGCGGTTCAGCAGGCAAAGCATGCGGCAAAAGATATGGCGGAGGTTTCCAAACGTGCTGTATTTACTGCAATGGATCTTTTGATGGATTATGACGAGGAAAAAGCAGAGCAGGTGGAAATGTATGAGCAAAAGGTCGATCATTACGAAGATGAGATCGGCACCTACCTCATGCAGATCAGTGGAGGACAGCTCTCCAGAGAGGATTCGCAGACGGTTGCAATGCTGCTTCACATCATTGGAGATTTTGAGCGGATTTCGGATCATGCGATGAATCTTTCTGAGGTAGCGCGCCAGATGCAGAAAAAAGACGGCAAGTTTTCTAAGAAAGCGGTAGAGGAATTAAAAATCTATACCGATGCTGTGCGGGAGATCATCACAATGTCTTATCAGACATTTGAAGAGGAAGATTTAAAGAAAGCAGTCATGGTTGAGCCGCTTGAGGAAGTGATCGATCATCTCGACAAGGAAGAGAAGAAACGTCACATGAAGCGTCTCAGAAAAGAGAAATGTACCATTGAACTCGGCTTCTGCCTGTCCGATATCACGATGAATTTAGAACGAATCGCGGATCATTGTTCCAATATTGCAGTATATATGATCCAGATCAACGAAGATGTGTTAGATACCCACGAGTATTTAGATCAGGTGAAACAGGAAGACAATGAAGATTTCGATGTAATGTATAACCAGTATCGAAAGAAGTATGCATTACCCGATTAAAGGAGAATAAGATGGCACTGATATATATTGTGGAAGATGATGTAAATATCCGGGAGATTGAGAGCTTTGCATTGAAAAATTCCGGATATACCATAGAGGATTTTGCGTGTGCGAAAGATTTTTTTGCAAAGATAAGGGACAAGGTTCCTGATCTCATTTTGCTCGACATCATGCTTCCGGATGAGGACGGACTTGAAATTGTGAAAAAACTCAGAAAGAGGGCGGAGACGCGCATGGTGCCGATTATTATGGTGACGGCAAAAACTTCTGAGATGGACAAGGTCAAGGGTCTGGACATCGGTGCTGATGACTATCTGACGAAACCGTTCGGTGTGATGGAACTGATTTCAAGGACAAAGGCTCTGCTCCGGCGGAGCCTTTTTTTGTCTGGGGAAAGGTCATTGTCGATCGGAGATGTTTTTTTGGATGATGAGAAACGGATGGTATATGTTCATGATGTACCATGCGAACTCACGTACAAGGAATTTGAACTTTTAAAGATGCTGATGCAGAATGCGGGGATTGTGATTCCGAGAGAAGAGATCATGCTTCATATCTGGGGCATGGATTATGAGGGAGAATCCAGAACGCTTGACATGCATATCAAGACACTGCGTCAGAAGCTCGGAGAATCCGGAAGCCGGATCAAAACTGTGCGCAATGTCGGATACCGTTTGGAGTAGTGCCGATGAAAAAGAAGATAAATCTGCAGTTTTTCATAATGTCGGTTACGGCGATCCTCGTGACGCTTGTGATCTCAGCACTGGTGAGCTATGAGGTGTTAAAAAATGAGGTTGTGGAGGATCTGCGCACCTATGCCAATGTACTGATCGAGACGGGAGCTTTTTCGGATATGGAACATATATCCTATGACGCAAGGGCGGATCAACTGCGTGTCACCGTAGTGGCGAAAGATGGAAGCGTAGAATATGACAGTAACGTGAAAGCCAAAGACATGGAAAATCATGAGAAGCGTCCGGAGATTGAAGAGGCAAAGGATACCGGAGAGGGAAAAGCAATCCGTAAGTCCAACACGCTCGACCGCAGCATGTTCTATTATGCGGTGCGTCTTGAAAATGGAAGTGTCTTGCGTGTAGCAAAGGAATCGGATAATGTATTAAGTATCGTATCCTCAACATTTCCAATGCTATTTGCACTTGCAACAGTGCTCATCGCGATCGGGGCTCTGTTTGCGCATCTTCTGACCAGAAGTATCGTGGCACCGGTGGAACAGATGGCAAATGATATGGATCATTTGGAATCCATTCATGTATACAAGGAATTGCGTCCGTTCATCACGACGATTCAAAAACAGCATGAGGATATCCGGAAAAATGCGGATATGCGTCAGGAATTTACAGCAAATGTGTCGCATGAACTAAAAACACCGCTTACGTCAATTTCAGGTTACTCTGAGTTGATCGAGAGCGGTATGGCAACAGATGAAGATGTGGTTCGTTTTGCTGCAGAGATCCATCAGAACGCAAATCGGCTGCTGACGCTCATCAATGATATCATCCGTTTGTCGGAGCTTGATGTATCCACGCAGGAGGTGGCATATGAGCAGATCGATCTTTATGCGATGGCAGAAAAGTGTGTGGACATGCTTTGGGTCAACGCCAAAAATCATGATGTGACTCTGCGGCTGTTCGGGAAGAGTGTATTTGTAAATGCAAACCGGGAAATGATGCATGAACTGCTCTACAATTTGTGTGACAATGCAATCCGCTACAATAAAAAAGGCGGAACCGTGGATGTGTCAGTAGAAGAAAAAGATACGGAGATCGTACTCGCGGTCAAAGACACTGGGATCGGAATTTCAAAAGAGCATCAGGAGCGCATTTTTGAACGTTTTTACCGTGTGGATCGAAGTCGTTCCAAATTGACCGGAGGCACAGGACTCGGGCTTGCAATTGTAAAACATATCGTGGCACAGCATCACGCAAAATTAGAGCTTGAGAGCAAAAAAGATGTTGGGACACAGATCCGGGTGCGGTTTATGAAATAAATATGAATTTTGAAGGGATGTGCAGTCTGCTTATGGACAGCACATCCTTTTTGGCTTATATTATAAAGGACGGAAAAATGTATCATATATGAGGAGATATTATGAAAAAAAGCAGAATGTTTGCAGCGGGAGCAGTTGCAATTATGATATTTTTAACTGCGGGCTGTGGAAAAGAGCATGGCGGGCAGATAAGCGGAAAATGGAAATTAGAACTTGGACAGTTGTACCATGCAACAGAGACATATCATTATCTGGCGATCGGAAATTCTGTGACACACTGGCAGGGAAAGCCGGAGGAGGTAAACACAATCTGGTGGAGCAATTACGGAATGGCAGCAGACCGGCCGGAGCATGACTATGTACATTTGGTGGCGGCACATCTCGGACAGAAAAGAATCAATGTGGAGTTTCAGTCAGTCTGCTTTCAGGACTGGGAGATCAATGAGGCAGGTAACAGAGACAGCTATCTTAAAGATCTGGATGATGTGCTTACGGAGGAACTGGATCTGGTGACAGTACAGCTTGGAGAAAATATTACCGAAGATAGTCCTGTGACCGTAAAAGATTATACGGATCTGATCGATTATCTGAAAAAAGAAGCACCGGATGCAAAGATCATATTCTTAGGGCAGATTTTGTGGGATAATGATGCGGTGCAGAGCATCAAACAGCAGGTTGCAGCAGAATATGATATTCCGTTTATCAATCTGGATGATGTGCGCACCGATACGCAGTATCGGGCGGGGATGGGAACGGAAGTGCTTGGTGATGATGGGGCAATGCATGCAATCAACAATGAGATCGTGGCGGCGCATCCGAACAGCCGTGGTATGCAGGTGATCGCAGACCGGATCAATCAGACGGTAGACACCTGGATGAATTAGAAAAAGAGGAAAAATATGTCATTACAGTTTATTTTGGGAAATTCAGGAAGCGGTAAGTCCTCTTTCCTGTATCAGAAAGTGATCGAAGAATCGATGGCGCATCCAATGGAGAATTATCTGATCCTGGTTCCGGAACAGTTTACCATGCAGACGCAGAAAGAATTAGTCAGTCTGCATCCGAAACACGCAATCATGAATATTGATGTTTTAAGTTTTAATCGGCTGGCATTCCGTGTGTTTGACGAACTTGGAAAAACAGATTTTGTCGTGCTGGAGGAAACCGGAAAAAATCTTGTTCTGCGAAAAGTGGCGGAAGAAAAGAAAAAAGAACTTCCGATGCTTGGCGGGAACTTAAGGAAGATGGGTTATATCAGCGAAGTGAAATCACTGTTGTCGGAATTTATGCAGTACAATGTTACACCGCAGATGCTGGAAGAACTGACAGGAGAGGGGAAGATAGCTTCCTCTTTTTCCTATAAAATGCGGGATGTACTCACGATGTACCGCGGGTTCCTTGATTATGTGGAGGGCACTTATATTACAGCGGAGGAGATTTTGGATCTTTTGGCAGAGCTGGCGGAAGATTCGGCGCTTCTGCGAGGCAGTACACTGGTATTTGACGGATTTACCGGATTTACACCCAACCAGAATAAACTGCTTGCGGTGCTGTTTCCGCTGGTCAAAGATATTATTGTGACGGTATCTATGGATGAACGCGAAGATTTTTATGCGAAACCGCAGATGCAGGATCTGTTTTATATGAGCCGGAAAATGATAAGAAGTCTGATGGAGATCGCGAAAGAGACCGGAACCGAGGTGGAGGAACCGGTTGTCCTAAATGGCGGGGACAAGAAGCGTTACCGCAGCGCACCTGCGCTGTATCATTTAGAGCAGAATCTGTTCCGCAGAAAACAGAATACCTATGGAAAGAAGCAGGATGCCATCCGTGTTCTTGCACTGCATGATGCGAGGGAGGAGCTGCGTTTTGCGGCGGGAGAGATACGCCGTCTGGTGCGGGAGGAGCATTACAGATACCGGGACTTTGCAATCGTGTCCGGGGATGATGCAGCCTATGGTAATTATGCGCCGCAGATTTTTGCAGACTATGATATTCCGATCTTTATGGATAACAAGAAAAATATTCTGTTTCATCCGTTCCCGGAATTTATCCGGGCAGTGCTTGAAATCATAGAGCAGGATTTTTCTTATGAGAGCGTATTTCGTTATTTCCGCACGGAACTGACCGGGATTACGGCTAAGCAGGTGGATCTTTTAGAAAATTATGTGCTTGCGACAGGTGTAAGGGGACATTCCGGCTGGGGCAAAAAATGGGTGCGTCTGCCGAAAAACTGGGAAGAGGCACTCTTAGAGGACATAAATGCCATGCGGGAACGTTTTTTTGCGGATATCGAACCGCTGTATCAGGTTTTTAAAGATAAAACAGCGGATCTGCGAAAAAAGACTGTGGCACTTTATGAGTTTATCCGAGGGCATGAGATAGCGCAGAAGATGACGGCATATCAGAAAGCGTTTGAGACGGACGGGGATGCTGCCAGGGCAAAAGAGTATGAACAGATTTACGGAATCGTCATGGATCTGTTTGAGAAGATGGTGGATCTTTTGGGGGACGAGTTTTTATCGGTTCGAGAGTACAGAGAGATTCTGGATGCGGGATTTGAAGCGGCGAATGTCGGCGTGATCCCGCCGGGATATGACAGAGTAGTCATCGGTGATATTGAGCGTACCAGATTAGAGCATATCCGTGTCTTGTTCTTTGTTGGTGTAAACGATGGTGTGATCCCCAAAGCGGACAGCCACGGCGGTATTATTTCAGAACTGGAGCGGGAAAGGCTGTTTGCTGAGCATATCGAGCTTGCGCCGACTGCCAGGGAACGGGCGTTCATTCAGAAATTTTATCTGTATCTGAACATGACAAAGCCATCGGAAAAGCTTTACATGACCTATGCGGAAGTGAATATGGACGGAAAGGCACAGCGTCGTTCCTATTTGGTTGGTACGGTCATGAAACTTTTTCCGGAACTTATCGTGGAGGAAATAAAAGATGCGTCTGATCTGTGGCTCGTGACCCCGAAAAGCGGTTTGAAGATCTTTTTAGACGGACTTGCCGATGTGCGCAAGGGAACGATGGATGAGCAGTGGAAAGCACTTTATGCATGGTATGAGGCGCATCCGGACTGGGCAGAGCAGGTGGAAAAACTTTTGGATGCTGCCTTTTATTGTCATGCCAGTGAGCGGTTGTCCGGGGAGGCGGCACGTGCACTCTATGGAGCGGTGCTGACGAATAGTGTGACAAGGCTGGAACGTTTTGCGTCCTGTGCCTTTTCTCATTTCTTAAGTTATGGTCTGGGACTTGAAGAACGGCAGATCAGTGAATTTGCACCGCCGGATCTTGGAAATGTGCTGCATCAGGCGTTGGAAACCTATTCCAAGGCATTGAAAAAAAGTAATTATGACTGGTTTAGTGTTCCGGAGACGGAAATGGAGCGGCTTGCAAAAGAGGCACTTGCGGATGCTGTGGCAGCCATGCAGAATACCTCCCTTTATGATACCGCGCGGGATGCGTATATGGTAGAACGGATGCACGCACTTTTGAACCGGACGATCAAAACAATCACGGAGCAGATCAGGCGGGGGAGTTTTCTTCCGGAAAATTATGAGGTTTCCTTCTCGTTTACAGAAGATCTGGATGCAGTCAATTTTGCGCTCGGCGAAGAGGAAAAAATGCGTTTAAGGGGCAGGATCGACCGGATGGATGTCTGGAAAAATGAGGATGATATTTATGTAAAGATCGTGGATTACAAATCAGGCGGGAGTACACAGTTTGAACTTTTATCGGTCTATCATGGACTGCAGTTACAGTTAGTCGTGTATCTGAATGCCGGGCTGGAGCTGATGCAGAAACGTTATCCCGGAAAAAAAGTGCTTCCGGGCGGAATTTTCTATTATCATATGGATGATCCGTATATTGATCTGTCAGAAGAAAAATCGGATGAACAGATCTTTGAGGAGATCTTAGGGAAGTTAAAGCTGGATGGACTTGTCAATGCAAAGACAGAGGTAATCGATGCGATGGACCGGGATCTTACGGGAACATCGCTTGTTCTGCCGATCGGCAGGAAAAAGGACGGTTCCCTAAAAGCCGGTTCCCACGCAGTGGGAGAGGAAGAATTTCATGAGTTGTCTGCGTTTGTGCACCATAAGATCGGTGAACTCGGAACAGATATTTTAGGCGGAAATATTGATGCGGCACCGTATAAGCTGGATAAAAAAGAAGCATGTGCATTCTGTCCGTATCATGGGGTATGTGGGTTTGATGAAAAGATGCCCGGATATTCCTATCGCAAGCTAAAGAAATTTGATTCCGATGTGGAAATTTTGGCACAGATGAGAAAGGAGGAGTACGATGGGCGTGACATGGACGGAGAGTCAGAAAAAGGTCATTGATCTAAGAAACCGCAACATTCTGGTCTCAGCGGCAGCAGGTTCCGGAAAAACAGCGGTACTGGTGGAACGTATCCTGCAAAAGATCACAGAGGATAAGGTTGATATTGACAAGCTGCTCATCGTGACCTTTACTAATGCGGCGGCGGCGGAGATGCGGGAGCGTATCCGGGATGCGATAGAGAAAAAGCTGGAGGAAGAACCGGAGAATGCACATTTACAGCGGCAGTTTACGCTGGTGCACAATGCGCAGATCACGACGATCGACAGCTTCTGTCTGTATGTGATCCGTAATTATTTTTATAAGATAGATTTAGAGCCAAACTTTCGGGTGGCAGATGAGGGAGAGCTTTCTCTCCTAAAGTCGGATGTCATGGAAAATATGCTGGAGGCTTATTATGCAGAGGGGCAGGAGGATTTTTTAGAGTTTGTGGCAGGATATGGCGGTGCCAAAAATGATCAGGCGATCCAGAATATGATCTTAAAGATGTATACCTATGCGCAGAGCTATCCATGGCCGGATGAGTGGCTGGCTTCGCTTAAAAGTGCATATGCGTTTGATGAAGAGGCACAGATGGAGCAGGCATCCTGGATGGAATTGCTGCTTACTTCACTCCGGGCGGCGGTTTTGGACTGCCTTCGTCAGATGAAACAGGCACTTCTTATATGTGAGGAACCGGATGGCCCTTATATGTATGCGGATGCGCTGAAAGAAGACATAAGACAGCTCGAAAAGATCAAAGAGGCTTCCGGTTATATAGCATTTGGAGAGGCGTTAAATGCCTATGCAAATGCATTTCCGAAGCTTGCGGCGGCACGAAAATTTGAAGGCAGTACACAAAAAAAGGATCTGGTGCAGAATGCCCGTAATGACATGAAAAAAGAGATCAAGGATATGCGGGATAAGTTCTTTTTTAAAGAGCCGGAAGAGATCTTTTTGGATATGAAAAAAACAGTTCCGGCTGTAAATATGCTGATCGCACTGACGGAAGAGTTTGCGGCGCGTTTTAGTGCGGAGAAGAAAAAAAAGAATCTGGTTGATTTCTCGGATATGGAGCATTTTGCCCTGCAGATTCTGGTGGATCAGGAGACAAAGAAGCCGACGGAAACAGCGGATGAATTTGCCGAAGTGTTTGACGAGATCATGATCGATGAGTATCAGGACAGCAATTATGTACAAGAAACACTGCTTCGGGCAGTATCAAAAGAGCGTTTCGGGCAGAATAATCTTTTTATGGTGGGCGATGTGAAGCAGAGCATCTACCGATTCCGTCTGGCAAGACCGGAGCTTTTTATGGAAAAGTTTGATACCTATGATACGGAGGAATCGAAGTGCCAGCGTATTGACTTACAGAAGAATTTCCGAAGCAGAAACGAGGTGCTCTCCGGTGTCAATGACATCTTTTATAAGATCATGTGCAGAGATCTTGGAAACGTGGTATATGACGAAAATGCGGCGCTCTATCCGGGGGCGGCTTATCCGAAACCGCAGGATCAGAGAATGTTTGCGATGGAGGTACTTGCTGCGGAAGAAGAAGGCATACAAGGAATGGACCGCGGAGAACTGGAAGCACGTATGATCGCGGCACGTATCCATGAAATGCAAACAGAAGGGCAGTTTGTGACGGATAAAAAGACCGGGGAACTGCGGCAGATGGAATATCGGGATATCGTGATCTTATTGCGCAGTGTTTCAGGAACGGCGGATACGTTTGTCAAAGTTTTGATGGAGGAGGGGATTCCCGCCTTTACCACATCGCGCACCGGATATTTTTCCACGGTGGAGATACAGACAATCTTAAATATGCTGCGTGTGCTCGATAATCCGATGCAGGATATCCCGCTTGCAGCAGTGCTGTATTCGCCGGTGGGTGGTTTTTCCGGGGAAGACTTGGCAAAGATCCGTGCGGCTTCGGAGCAAAAAAACTTTTACGAGAGTATACTGGCGTATGATACTATGCCGGAGGAAGAAACGGACGCAGCATTGAGAAAGCGATTGCGCAGTTTTCTTATGGAAGTGGAACGTTTTCGCGCAAAGGTACCGTATACGCCGGTACATGAACTGATCACGCAGCTTTTGGAGGAAACCGGTTATCTTTCCTATATCACGGCACTTCCGGCAGGAGAACAGAAGTGTGCCAATGTGCAGATGCTGATCGAACAGGCAATCCACTATGAGGACACAAGTTACAAGGGATTGTTCCATTTTGTGCGTTATATTGAAAAACTCCATAAATATGATGTCGATTACGGCGAGGCAGATATTATTAACGAGAATGAAAATGCAGTGCGTATTATGAGTATCCATAAGAGTAAAGGACTGGAATTTCCGGTCGTGTTTGCAGCGGGCATGGGAAAGACATTCAATATGCAGGATACGAGAAGCAGACTGATTCTGCACCCGGAGCTTGGAATCGGACTGGACTGTATGGATGCTGTGCGCAGGACAAAGACGCCGACACTGTTAAAGCGTACCCTGGCAAGACAGACGGATGAGGAGAATCTGGGTGAGGAACTGAGAGTTCTCTATGTGGCACTCACTCGTGCAAAAGAAAAACTGATCCTCTGCGGGTGCTTAAAAGATGTGGCTAAGAAAATGGCAGAATACCGCCAGAGTGCAGATGAGAAGGGGACGCTCAGTTTTCTTGTGCGCAGCAGTGCACGCTGCTATTTTGACTGGGTGCTTCCGGCGCTTTATTCCTACCCGGAGAGATATGATATACGCATTTTTGGCGAAAGTGATATGGTTACCGGGGAAATACAGGAGGCATTGCAGGTACTGCTCACGAAGGAACAGGTAAAAAGAGCGGGGAAGATGGCGGACAAGGAAATGGTGGAGCGGATCGAGGATCGGTTATCGTTTTCTTATCCTTATGAAGCGGAAAAAGACATTAAGACGAAGGTGTCAGTATCCGAGATCAAACGTCAGCGGATGCAGTCTAACGAGGAAGAATTTGAAACGGTACAGTGGTATGCCGGGGATGAGGAAGCAGAAGAGATCGTTCCGGATTTTATCGAAAAAAGGGATAAGGTAAACCGCGGCGCATTGCGCGGAAGTGCAATGCATCTGGTCATGCAGTGTCTGCCGTTTGCGGAGGCACCATCCGGCGGCAGTAAAAAACAGATGTATGCGTGGATTGCCGGGGAACTTGAAAAGTTAAAAAAGGCAGGAAGACTGGATGAAACGATGTATGAGCTGGTGCAGATTTCAATGATCGCAGACTTTTTTGCATCTCCGCTTGGCGTGCGTATGGCAGAGGCAGATAAAAGAGATGAACTGCGTAAAGAAAAGGCATTTGTGCTCGGTATTCCGGCTGGAGAGATCTGGGACTGCGACAGTAAGGAGCTTGTTTTGGTGCAGGGAATTGTGGATGCGTTCTTTTATGAGGACGGAGACATTATCCTGATGGACTATAAGACTGACTCCGTGGAGCGTTCTGAACAACTGATCACAAGATATAAAGCGCAGCTCGATATGTATGCCCGTGCACTGGAAGAAGCCACGGAACGGAAAGTGCGCGAAAAAGTGATCTACTCGTTTTATTTAAAAAAAGAGATCATTGTGCCATAAAAATAGAAAAGGGAGAAATATCATATGAAGATCATACTTGCAAGTGCGTCACCGAGACGCAGGGAATTGTTAGAGCAGATCGGAGTCTGCTTTACGGTGCAGCCGGCATGCGGCGAGGAAATCATCACAAGTTCTGATCCAAAGCAGGTTGTAGAGGATCTTTCAGCGCAGAAAGCAAAAGAAGTGGCGGCCACGCGGACAGAAGGTGACTGGCTGGTGATCGGTGCGGATACCGTTGTTTCCTGCGGCAGTCAGATCCTCGGAAAGCCTGTGGATGAGGAGGATGCGTTTCGTATGCTTTCCATGCTGGAAGGAAATACACATGAGGTATATACCGGAGTGACACTATGCTGGTCGGTAGACGGACAGAAGAACAAGCTTGTCTTTGCTGAGCAGACAAAGGTTACAATGTATGCAATGACAGAGGACGAGATCTGGAATTACATAAAGAGCGGTGAACCGATGGACAAGGCAGGAGCTTATGGAATACAGGGAAGGTGCGCTGCGTTTATCGGAAAAATATCCGGTGATTATAATAATGTCGTAGGACTTCCGGTTGCCCGTATCTATCAGGAGTTATGGCAGAAGGGCATTGATATTTTGCATAATGCATAAATAGTATGTTATAATGAGCGAAAGTGAGGAAAGGGAGGATCATATGAAATTTGACAAAGCGTGTCTTACCTATTTTCTGGAACATCAAAGACAGTTGTTTCCAGAAGAAGTTGCAGAGACCATTGAGGAAGCGGATGAGTTTTTAGAGGATTGCATGGCAGTAATCTGTAAAAATAAAAATGAAGTGAAAAAATACTTTGAAGAGAGCGGTGCAGATATTACAGGCATGAGCCAGGAAGAAATCTTAAGCGCACAGGAGGTATTTGCACTGGGCGATGGAAGATATCTGATCGTAGAAGCGTAATAGAAACGGATGGTGGAAAAGAGGAATGGAATTGAGTCAGAATAAATATGATGTGATTATTATCGGAGCCGGACCGTCCGGAATTTTTTGTGCATATGAGCTGATACATCAAAGACCGGATATGAAAGTGCTTATGATCGAAAAGGGACGCAGAATAGAAAACAGACAGTGCCCGAAGCGTAAGACAAAGGTCTGCGTAGGGTGTAAGCCGTGTTCGATCACGACCGGTTTTGCCGGAGCAGGGGCTTTTTCAGATGGAAAATTGTCACTTTCCCCGGATGTCGGCGGAAATCTGCCGGACATTCTCGGATATGATGAAACAGTGGATCTGATTCATGAATCCGATGAGATCTATCTGAAATTTGGTGCGGATACTAATATTTATGGCGTGGATAAGGAAAAGGAGATTCGGGAGATCCGCAGAAAGGCGATCAATGCGAACTTAAAACTGATTGAATGTCCGATCCGCCATCTGGGAACAGAAGAAGGATATAAAATCTACGCAAGGCTTGAGGAGAATCTTCTCACGCATGGAGTGGAGATCTGTTTTGATACGATGATTACGGATATACTGATCGAGGGACAGCAGGCGAAAGGCGTTGTGACAGAAAAAGGAGAGACGTTTTTGGCGGATGAGATCGTTTCGGCAGTCGGACGGGAAGGCGCAGACTGGTTCAGCCATATCTGCAAGCAGCATGGCATCGAAACAGAAGTCGGCACAGTGGATATCGGTGTGCGTGTGGAAGTGCGCGATGAAGTTATGGACTTTTTAAATAAAAATCTCTACGAAGCAAAATTAGTGTATCACACACCGACCTTTGATGATAAAGTGCGGACATTCTGCACGAATCCGTCCGGAGAAGTGGCAGCAGAGTATTATGATGGCGGGCTTGCGGTCGTAAACGGGCACGCATATAAATCGAAGGATATGAAGACAAACAACACCAATTTTGCGCTGCTTGTATCCAAGAATTTTACGAAGCCGTTTAAGACGCCGATCGAATACGGCAAACAGATCGCACAGCTTTCCAATATGCTCTGTGACGGAAAGATCATGGTACAGACATTCGGTGATTTCAGACGCGGCAGAAGAACCACAGAGGAACGTCTTTGCAGGAACAACCTGATCCCGACTTTAAAAGATGCTGTGCCGGGAGATTTATCACTGGTACTGCCGCATCGTATTATGGTGGATATTGCGGAGATGATCGAGGCACTGGATAAGGTGACACCTGGTATTGCGAGCGATGAAACGCTGTTATATGGTGTGGAAGTAAAATTTTATTCCAATAAGGTCGTTGTAAACAAAGAATTTGAAACAAATGTAAAGGGACTTCGTGCGATAGGAGATGGTGCTTCGGTGACAAGGGGCTTACAGCAGGCTTCTGCAAACGGACTTTGTGTGGCGCGAAGTATCATGAAGAAGACAGAGGCAGAATAGGAAAAATGGCATGAGATTACGAACGAAGAAAATAATGTTGATACCAGTGCTCTGTACGGCGCTGCTGACCGGAGGTTGTGAAATCGCCGGAAGAAAGGTCATATTCACAACAGGGCTTGGAAATAAGGATGTATTCCGGATCGGGGAGACAGTGTGTACACTGCCGGAAGCAAAAGTGTATCTGTGCAATTATCAGAATATTTATGGATCGGTGTATGGCTTAAATCTCTGGGATCAGGCATCCAGCAAAAAGCAGCTAGGCCAGTATGTAAAAGAGATGACAATTTCAGAACTGGCGCGGATCACCTGTATGGATCAGCTTGCAAAACAGCAGGATATTACATTGAGCGAAGAAGAGAAACAGCAGGCGGCTGATGCGGCAAAGGCGTATTTTTCGTCTCTAAGTAAAGAAGAGATCGCCTATATGGATGTGACCGAGGAAACGATAAAGACACTGTATGAAAATTATGCGTTGGCGGATAAGCTTTATGCAACGCTGACGGAAGGTGTGAATGAAGAGGTCAGTGATGATGAGGCACGGATCATTCATGCGATGCAGATCATCGTTAAAGAAAAAGAGAAGGCAGATGCCGTTGCGGTGCGTCTGGCATCAGGAGAAGATTTCGCTTCACTTGCCAGTGATTATAACGAAGGGCAGGACATTGAGGTGACGTTTGGACGCGGAGATGTGCCGAAAGAAGTGGAAGCAGTTGCTTTTTCAATGGAGGACGGACAGGTATCGTCTTGTATTGAGACTGAAGACGGATATTATTTTATCAAATGTGTGAACAAATATGATGAAGAACTGACACAGGAGAACAAAGTAAAGATTGCGCAGGAACGTGAAAAAACAGCATTTAACGATGCATATGATGATTTTGTGGACGAACAGGATTCCATGTTAAATGAAAAGCTCTGGGATGAGACTGAGATTGAAACAGATGGATCGATCACGACAAATAGTTTTTTTTCAGTCTATGCGCAGTATTGTAAGTGATCCGTGTTTCGTTGTGGGCTGGATCTTAGAAAGCGGAAAAGATAAAAATTCTTTTCCGCTTTTCTTGCTGACTTGAAAAAGTAAATTCCAGTGCAGAAGTAAATTCCACTGGTACTTTA